>NZ_BAABLK010000021.1:0-31222 GCF_039544305.1 Paeniglutamicibacter antarcticus | reverse complement strand
AGTCGGCGCAGTGGTCGGCTCAGTCGGCGCAGTGGTCGGCTCAGTCGGCGCAGTGGTCGGCTCAGTCGGCGCAGTGGTCGGCTCAGTCGGCGCAGTGGTCGGCTCAGTCGGCGCAGTGGTCGGCTCAACAACTACTACGACCGAACCCTTAGTGATCGAAGACTTGTTGAAGCCGTTGATCGTCTGAAGGGTGAAGTCGTACTTACCTGCTGTGGCGGGTGCCTTGAAGCTGAACTTGTCTGCTTCGACTGCAACGGTCTGAGTCTTTCCGCCTGCAACGACCTTGACCTTCGAACCAGACGGGGCATCAGCTACGGTGCCGGAAATCGTAGCTTCCGCGTCAACCTCAGCACCGTTTGACGGCGAGGTGACAGCCGGAGCGTTCAGGAACAACGCGATGGAGTAACCCTCGGTATGGTCCAGCCCGTCCTCGATGTCGGTGAAGTAAGCGCGGCCACCCTTGGTATCGGAGATTGCGCTGGTAACGCCGACGGCGTTGCCACCGGCAATGGCGGAACCGCCGGAGTCACCCTGGAATGCCTTGGTGTATTCGCCATCCACGATGGGGTTGGCTATACCGAAGCCCCGGACGCCACGAACGTCGTCGGGATCGTTTTCGATGTCTGTTCCGCCAACGATGAAGATACCCACTTCGTCAACGTCGCCGCAGGTCCATCCGGTGGTCCGGCCGGACTTGCAGATGTTGGCGCCGATGACAGCAGGGGCCACACCGGTCACGTTGGTGCCGGATTCACGCTCATCGGCGCCCGTCTTCCACTGGGTCACAAGAGCTTTGAGGTCCAGGTCCTTATTGATGTCATCGACAACGGAAATGTCCGTGCCGACGTTGCCGAGATCATTTACCGTCGGGGCGGTCTTTAGGCCAGTCACGGGCGAGTTGTTCGGGCCTCCGAACTGCGAGAACCCGAAGGTCCCCAAGTCTTCACCGGGACCGACGAAGTCGTTCGGTGCGTCGTGCTCCAAGAGCATGACATCTGTGATGCCGCCGTCCTTGGCACAGTGTCCAGCCGAGATCGCGGCATCGGCGCCACTCTTGTTAAAGCCCGTGAACCCGATCGAGCAAACCGAATAGTTACCGCCGCCGGTCGGAGCTCCGTAGCCCATGCCACCGAGAACATCGTTGGCCGCAGCCGACTTTGCCGGGCCTTCGGCCTTTTCGATGGTGACTGTGGTGAACTGCTCGGCAAATTGCTGGGGAGTCAACTTGTCGCCGGTGCTCGTTGCTGATGCCTTGGCGCCACGGCTTTCAACCTTGGCTGCACCGCCGGTACGAATAACGAACTTGTTACCGGTGGTCTTCATGACGGCCTGTAGCTGTGAGACAGCTTTCGGCTCCACGCTTGCTGCGTAAGCCTTGAGCAGCTCATCAACGTTCTTGGGCTGGGCCTTCTTGCTCACCACGGTCTTTGGCTCAGCCTCAGCCTTGGGCTTGGCTTCGGTCTTGGGGCTCTCGACGACCGAGAGCTTCGACGGAGCTGCGTCCTGGATGTTTTCCTTGGGAGCCTTGGATGCTTCAACCTTCGGCTCTTCAACGATGTTCAACTCAACATCGGTGTCCTTGGTGAGTTCCTCGAGCTTCTCGGTAACAGCTTCAAGGGAAGTGGCTGCAACGGCGACGTTGATCTTGCTGTCAGCAATTTCAAAGTCGGCTTCAAGCTTCGCCTGCTTCAATTCCTTGGTAAGGGTTTCAACAACGGAGCTGAGCTCACCGTTCTTGTAGAACTCCTCGAGAGTGATTCCAAGATCGCGTTCCACGGCCTCCTCGAGACCGCTTGGCAAGGCTGCCTTGCCCGACTCGTCCGACGCTTCCACGGTGGGTGCAGCTGAGCTTTCCGACGGTGCGGGCTCAGGGGTGGCCGTGGCGGTGGCAATTGCCGGTGCAGCCGCGAAGCTGCTTCCGATGACCAGCGCCGTGGTCGCGGCGGCGATGCTGCCCCGCTTTAGTAGAGCACGTGATGAATCGTGCATATAGAGTTCTCCCAGTTCAAGGTGTGGTATCTCGCATTTTCTGCGCCATGCGTGTCGTTGGGGACAACCGATCGGGCATACTGCGAGCAATGAGTGTTACCAAAAAGAAACCCTAACCCGTGTAGATATGCCCAATCAAATGCAGTAGGCGTTAATCTCCACCCAATGCGTATATTGACACATCAAGCACTCCGCTCCTCATCCGCGTGAAGCCGGGGATGCCGTCGGATTGAAACCATCCCTACGGCGCCCGACACGCCCGAGTCGAAATCCTTCATCGGCAGGTGCGTCACTTGGGCGAATTCCGCCCTAACTGCAGCCAGGTCCTCAGGCAGTAACATTCTATGCCGATGCACCGAAACGCTGAGAATCACAGGTAGATACAAATATCAGCTAGAACTATTCTGATCCAGAGCCGAATCGACATGCGGCTGTCTAAGAGTTCACGCTGCTATCCAAGTTTCATTTTTCCGGACGAGTTCCTTTCGCTAACTGGCAAGGTTGAAGGAGCTCCGGCATCCGGCAATGAAGAACGAATTGCATTCTTCAGCGATGACCCTCGTGTCCGCTGCCCTCCATCCGAAAGATTTCGATGTACGACGTCGTCTGCCATGTGCAAAAAAGACTCATTGGGACGATCACCGCTATAGAGTTTCCGCACAAAACGATGCTGCAAAAGGGTCGAACCGTCACCGGGACGTGTGTTTCGTGGGCGCATCGCTATTGCCGGTTCACCATTCAGCGGTGAACGAGTCCTTCCTGGACTCTTTCCGTCCGGAAACTAATTCGTACTTAGTAACCATTTTCACAGCCGCTTCAGGTCTTAGTGGACCCAACACAAACAGGTGGAAAAGACGATTTTCGGAACCGCGTCTGTTCCTTACTGCCTATTAACTAGAGCAACCCCACCATCGGCAAATCAGCGTTGGAAATCCGGCGCCGTGAAATGGTCTTCTAAGCGACTCCTGCAAGCAAGCGCCACACGTGGGTTGGAACAGCAACGCGAAGCCCGCAAGTGGCATTTTGGCTGATCGACACACCGGCCACGCGTTGATGGCCGGCCCTGTCCAACCACCAAACACTTCGGGAGACAGCAAGGGGGAACCAAATCAACCCAACGCCTCGCGGCCGATAGGGCTGCATGGCATTGGGCTCTGGCCGGCGGCCGGCTATTCGATGCCGCGGTTGCTGTCCAGAGGCCAGATCACGTCGGTGACCTTTCCGATGACACGGTCTTTGGCGATCATTCCTCCGCCAGGTGCACCCAGGAGTGCTCTGGAGTCCTCGGAGACCGAACGATGGTCGCCCATCACCCATAGGCGTCCTTCGGGGACCTTCACATGGAATTCCAGGTCGCGGGGCTTGTCCCCGGTGTAGATGTAAGGTTCCTGCAGTTGGACACCGTTGACGCTCAGTCTCCCATCGGGCCCGCAACAGCCTACGGTGTCACCGCCGACCCCGATGACCCTCTTGACGTACACGGAGTCATTGCCGGCCAAACGCAGGGCCCACGCCAAGGAATCCAGCACACCGGGACGTTCGTAAGGCAGGAACGAGCCACGGCCGTCGAAGAGGACGACATCGCCGCGCTTGATCTCGGCATCGGCATAGGCAAGCTTGTTGACCAGCAATCCCTCGCCGGGGTTAAGGGTTGATTCCATCGAGGTGGAACCAATGTAGAAGAAGTCTATGACGGTGGCACGCACGACAAGCGTGATCACCGCCGCAGCGACAATGGCACCAACGACAAAGCGCCAGGCCCGCGAACGGGTCCGGCGCTTCGTCGAAGCGGACAAATCGTCCGATTCAGTAGATCGATCCACGATGGTTCCCCTTCCATTCCGCACCAAAGGCCATGTGGAAGGAGGCTCTCGTTTTTCTTGCTACTTGGCAGTCTTGAAGTCGCGCTTTTCGCGGATCTTCGCGGCCTTGCCGTGGCGATCGCGCATGTAGAACAGCTTCGCACGGCGAACATCACCGCGGGAAACCAATTCGATCTTGTCCAGGATCGGGGAGTGCACCGGGAAGGTACGCTCTACGCCGACACCGAAGGAGACCTTGCGAACGGTGAAGGTTTCGCCCACACCGCGGCCTTGGCGGCCAAGGACGAAGCCCTGGAATACCTGGACACGGGAGTTCTTGCCTTCGATGATGTTGACGTGGACCTTGACGGTATCGCCCGGGCGGAAGTCAGGAACATCGTTGCGCAGCGAGGCTGCATCGACTGAGTCGAGAATATGCATGAATGCATCTCCTAGATAGACGCCGCAGGTCACCTACCTTAGACACGGACCATAATTTTTCCTTGAGGCGCACGAGTGCACCAAAGAAAAGATGTGACGGTCCGAAGCTTGGTACCGTAATCCGTTTGCGGATCGACGGCTGGTCCAACTGTTGACTCGTTCCCCCTGCGGCAGGAGCAGAACCCAGTAGACCCAAGAACCTAGTTTGCCACAAATCGCGGCCAAGTCAGTATTTTAGCCAGTGGCCCTGCTCACGTGGGCCAGGCCTCGGTCCTTCACTTACTCCTGGGGCATCTCGCTCTTGGGAACGATGTGTCCCTCAACGACGGCAAATCCGTTGTGCCAGAGGGTGTCGCGGTCGTGCCGGTTCAGTGTGGCCGGATCCAGCTCCACAATCAGGTCCGGACGGCGGGCAGCGGTACGCTCGAGTTGCTTATTGCGGCGGAAGCGGGCGATCTTGTTATGGTTTCCCGAGAGCAGGACCTCCGGGACTTCGCGGCCTTCCCACGATCCTGGCTTGGTGTACACAGGGTATTCGAGCAGTCCGTCGGAGTGGGATTCCTCAACCAGCGATTCCGGATTGCCGATGACCCCGGGTATCAACCGGCCGATTGCCTCGACCATGGCCAGAACGGCAACTTCTCCCCCGTTGAGCACATAGTCCCCGATGGATACCGGGCGGACATCAAAGTCCTCTTCGGCGTGTTCGAGCACGCGTTCGTCGATTCCCTCGTACCGGCCGCAGGCGAAGACCAGGTGCGGGGCCGTGGCGAGATCGTAGGCCATCTGCTGGTCGAACACCGCGCCGGCCGGCGCGGGAACGATCAGTATGGGTTTGTCCACCATGGCTCCGGTGACCGGGGATTCGGCGGCAATGCGCGAAAGGGCGGAACCCCACGGTCCGGGCTTCATGACCATCCCGGCACCGCCGCCATAAGGGGTGTCGTCAACGGTGCGATGGCGGTCATGGGTGAAGTCGCGCAAGTCATGCACGCTCAAGTCCAGCAGGTTCTCCCGCCGGGCCTTGCCGATCAGCGAAAGGTCAAGGGCCGCCAGGTACTCCGGAAAGATGGAGACGACATCGATGCGCATGGTGCCTAGGCGTCCTTGTCCGCGGCGTCGCTGTCTTCGCGGTTGACGTCGAAGAGCCCCGGTGGCGGGGTAAGGATGATGTAGCCGCCCTCGACATTGACTACAGGGACGATGTCCTCGACGAACGGCACAAAGAACTCTTCACCGTCGGTCGCTTCAACAACCAATAGGTCTTGGGCCGCGTTGGTGCGCAGGGCTCGAACCTTTCCGACGACCTTGTCTTCCACCCGGGCCTCGAGGTCCACGAGTTCGTGCTCGTACCAGCCCTCGCTGTTGTCCTCAACCTCTTCGGTGTCGATGAAGAGCTTGGCACCGCGGATGGTTTCAGCGACATTCCGGTCAAGGAGCTCTTCGAAGGCCAGCAGCAGGATGTCCTTGTTCCAGCGAGCGCCCTCAACGGTAAGGGTAGTGATCGTGGGGTGCTCAACCTCGAACACCGTACCGGGAACAAACCTGTCCTCCGGGGCGTCGGTGAGCACCTGGACCGTCACCTCGCCGCGGATGCCGTGCGGTTTGCCAATGCGGGCGACCTGGAGGCGCATGCGTTTTCTCCTTGATTAAGAATCGGTGGATTGCCGGCATCACCCGACGGGGCGTGCCTCCCGTGGACATGGGTATTCCCCGGAGGCACTTTTCTTGGTTCAAGCTTACGTGCGAGTTGAGCGTTGGCTATTCCGTCCAGCCTTCGGCAGTTTCTGTTTTTAGCCCTTAAGCCACTTTGGTCCCACGATCCGGTATGGATCGTGGGACCAAAGCTACACAAAAAATGTGTGGTGAGGCTGGCTACCGGCGACGGTCCGTGTCGACAACGTCTACACGAATCGGCTCCTCGGCCAGTGCGCCAACCACGGTCCGCAACGCCTTGGCGGTGCGGCCCTGACGGCCAATGACACGTCCGAGATCCTCGGGGTGCACTCGCACCTCAAGGATGTCACCGCGACGGTTGCCCTTCAACGCGACCTGCACGTCCTCGGGGGTGTCTACGATGCCACGTACCAGGTGATCCAGCGCATCAACGAGCACTGGTTACTCAGCCTCGGTTGCTTCTGCCTCAACCTCAGCAGGCTTTTCGGCCTTCTTGGTGATGGCCTCGGGCAGGATGACCGAGCTCTTCTCCGGAACAACGAACTCGGCCTTGGCTTCCTTGGTCCTCAAGGTGCCTTCCTGGCCTTCGATGCCCTTGAACTTCTGCCAGTCACCGGTGATCTTCAAGAGAGCGGCAACCTGCTCGGTCGGCTGTGCGCCAACGGAGAGCCAGTACTGCGCGCGCTCTGATTTGACCTCGATGAACGAAGGCTCTTCGGTCGGGTGGTACTTGCCGATTTCTTCGATGGCACGGCCGTCGCGCTTGGCGCGAGCATCCATGACGACGATGCGGTAGTAAGGGGCGCGAATCTTGCCGAAACGCTTCAGACGAATTTTAACGGCCACGGTAGTGGTCACTCCTGTTTTCTCAACATGTGCGAAGTCCTGTTTCTGCACCCGTGGGGCGGGCCGTACTGCAGGTCTTCAAAAGGACAGGATCCGAGGCGGAGAGAGGGGCCACTTCAAATCGAGTACCTGACCATTATGCCAGAAAGATCCACCGATGCGGACCACTTCCAAAGCATGCACGATTCCGCCCGAGTGACGATGCCTTTCGACGAGGCACTCAGCTGCGCGATGCGGCAGTGTTTCAATCGAACCGTCGTTGTTGCGGGCTTCCTTGGAAGTACAACGGATGGACCTCGATGTCGCCGGATTGCTGAATTTCCTTGCAGTGTCCGCGGGATGTTTCACCTTGGTGGCACCTTTCGGTCTCCGTCTCCTGGCCAGGAGGAAATCGATACTAACGATCGGGAATTTTATCGGGGCAGGCAAGCCATCGACCCAGCGCGCCGTAAACCAACCCTGAGCATGCGCATGAAGTGTTGTCGCCGCTGCTTCGCATGTCGGTCAGCTGCTTCGATCTTGCGCTTTCCCAGGAAGAGACGGGCGATCTGGTCGTTGGTGGCATCTGCGAAAGGAAAACCGAGGGCTCCGAACAATCTTGCTGCCTCCGCAAAAATACGTGATTGGTTCCTGGCGATGACTTCCGCCTATTAGTCATGGCTCACACTGGCCATGGCGCGATGTGCAACTAGCCACGCTCGCGCCCCCGGAACCTGGGCAGACTCCCTCGTCCCACCCCCTGATAGCTGGGCGTGATCCCGCAGGGCCGGAAATATGCACGACGGCCTGCGGTGAAGACCCCCGTTGGCGATCAAGCGGTACCCGGCCGTGGGGAAATCCCGGCCAGAAAATGGGTGCTCGCCGCTACAGGCCGCCTTTGCCGGGGATCGCTCTTCAGTCAAGGTGACCAAATGGCCCGGAACGCATTCACCGGCGCAAGGTTCCACGGTCCCCCGGCAGATGGAATCCCCGGTGTCCGGACATTGCGTGTACTGCCTGCGGGACTCTGTTCGTGATTATGTTCATGGGCCGGGACTTGCGGCCCTTGGTATTTCCCCCTCACGAATCAGGCAGCAGCCAAGTCAGCGACAGTTTCCAGCTAGTTCGGGGTACCGGGAGTTGGTATATTCGGTCTCTCCCCCGGAGGCTTCCGGAAACAGGGACCCAGTGAAATTCGAGGAGCTTCCATGGCGTCGGCAGACAACTGGAAACGCGCGCAGCCCCATGACCCGTTCTGGGAAGAACAGCGGGAAGGAATGACAGAGGCCCACGTAGCTCCCCTGAACGAACTGATTCTCGGCCTTGGCGCCGCCAAGGGCGGACTTCGACTTCCGTTTGCGGCTCCGTGGCATGGAGGGATCGATGCCCCGGCGCTAGTCGTGCTCAACGACGCCGGTGAGCCACGTGAGGAGACAACTTTCATGTGTGTCAGAAGCCCCGACCGTGCGGCGGATCGCCAACGCCACTTGATGACCGAGTTCAATATCGACCCGGGCGATCTTTGCCACTGGAACGGCTACCCGTGGCCCCGTAAGGATCCCAAGCGCAAGCTGACACCCCGGCAGTCGCTCGAGGGCGGCCAAGCACTGATGCAGGTCATGGGCCTGATGGTGGACCTGAAGATGCTTTTGCTCCTGGGTCGCATGGCCCAGGACGCGGCCGACGCGGTGCTTCCGGATTTACGCTCCGCCTACCCGGAGTTGCGGATCGTGCGCTCGCTGCACCCCCTGGGCGCCAAGCGCACCGTTGACAGGGATGAACAAAAACGTGTCTGGTCGGACATCGCCGCACGCCTCGGGGAAACCAGGCAGGTAGCTCGCAACCACTGCCTGCCGTGACACGGACAAGAAACAATAGGCGGCAGTTGCACCCGGTGGTGCCGAATATCTCGGGTCACCCCGGATACGGTTTCGGCAGCGGGCCATGCCATGCTTGAAGCACCACCCCCTCGAAAGATCCATGAGAGAACTTAATGCCGCGCAAGATGAACGACCCCGAATTCAAGAACGCTCAGGAATTGGAGTTGTGGGCCGAACACGTTGCACCGCTTAATTCCCTGGTCCGGGACCTCCGCTCGATGGCCCCGGAGAACGCCGGGTCCGTCCCGTTCTTTGCACCCCTCCATGGGGGCACCGACGCCACCATACTGTGTCTGGCAGCGTCCCCGGATCCGGCAAACCGATCCAAGGCCGATGAGGATGTGCTCTCGAGCGAGGACGACAACCCCTCTGCGGAGGCCCTTTCGATCCTGCTGGAGGAATCGGGAATCGACCCCCGGGAAGTCGTGCTGTCCAATGCCTACCCGTGGTATAGGCCCGACGGCGCCACCGGGCGCCTGACGGGTGCCGAGATGAACGCGGGGATCGAGCCGATGAGCAAGATGTTGCGTCTGGTGCCCAACCTGCGCACCGTGATCCTCATGGGCAAGGGCCCGGAGGAATTCTGGGGCAAGTTGAGCCGCAAATACCCGCAGGCGCTGAGCCGCATCACCGCCATCCCCAGCTTCTCCCCGGCACCGCTGTCCCTGAGCGGCACCACCGCACAACGCGAGGAGCGCATTGCCCGCCGCTCCGAAGCCATGCGCGAGGCCCGCAAGATCGTCCGGGCGCCTCGCGGACCGGCCGGCCCCCGCCGCGAATCAATGGTGCGTGCCGAGGACCTGGGGCCAGAACACCTGAAGCGGGTGATCGAGGTCAGCGACGGCAACCAAACGCTGCACGGCCCGCTGCTCAAGGCCTTCCAGCCAAGCCCGGAATGGCGGGTGACCCTGACCGTGGAGGTTGCGGGCCAGCGCCGCGCACTGGGTGTCACCCCCGACACCTGGGTCCGTGTTTACCGCGGGGCCGGCCTCCGCTAGGAAACATAGATCCCCGCAGGAAAACAAGAATGCCTGTTCGTGCAAGGGTTTCCCCTTCGCGAACAGGCATTCTCAGATGTATTCAAGGTGGCCCTTTAGTTTAGCCACACCGTTTAACGGTTACTTTGAAGCCTTGCGCACGGGGTCGGGACTCGAATCCCCCGCGGTCTTCGTACGCTTTTCAGCACGCTTTTCCTTGATGGATTTAGCAGGTTTCTTGGCTTCGCTCTTTTGCGGTGACTTCGACATTCTGTGCCGTCCTAGCTGGGGTTGCTCGGCAAACCCACGATGGAGGGGAAAGTACCCCTACTGGCTCAGCCTACGCTGAATCACCGAGGATTTGGCCGGGCTCCGCCGATTCCGCTCATGGCACCACTGCAGGAGGTTGACCAAGAAGCCTGATGGGCGGCGAGCCCCAGAAAGCCCTCCGCGCCAGGTGCCGGAAGCCGAACGCCCCACCCAGGCCATTGCGGGGATTCTCGACGTCAAGTGCCCTATGAATGAAATTGGGCCGGCAGCGCTTACCCTGAGACTTATGCACGACGCATCAGCAAGATTCAGGGCACTGCTCCCCCGGCACCCGGCCCAGGCCATCGCCTTGGGATTCGGCACCGCCATCGCCGCCGGCACACTTGTGCTGATGCTGCCGATGGCCAAGTCCGGACCCGGCGGCTCAGGCTTCCTCGAGGCCCTGTTCACCGCCACCTCCGCCGTGTGCGTGACCGGCCTGGCCGTCGTTGACACCTCCGTCTTCTGGACCCCGTTCGGGCAGGTGACGATCATCGTGCTGATCCAGCTCGGCGGCTTCGGCGTCATGTCCTTTGCCTCGCTTCTGGGGGTGTTGATGGCCAGGCGACTGGGGCTGAGGTCGCGGATGCAGACGGCCGCTGAAACCAAGACCACGGGTTTCGGCGATGTGCGCGCGGTGCTGTTCGGGGTGTTGCGGATCACCGCCGCCACGGAGCTGCTCGTGGCTACGGCGTTGACCCTGCGCTTCGCCATCGGCCTGGGCAACCCGTGGGGCCACTCCCTATGGCTCGGTATCTTCCATTCGGTCTCCGCGTTCAATAACGCCGGGTTCGCGCTGTTCAGCGACAACCTGGTGGGTTTCGTGGGCGATCCTTGGATCTGTCTGCCGATCGCCGCCGCCATCATCCTTGGCGGCCTGGGGTTTCCGGTGCTCTTCGAGCTAGGACGCCATTATCGCCGGCCATTGCACTGGACGATGAACACCAAACTGGTCATCAGCGGAACCCTGACGCTGCTGGCGGCCGGAACCGCATTCATCTGCGCCTTGGAATGGGCCAACCCCAAGGTCCTTGGCGGGCTGTCCACCGCCGACAAGCTGCTTGCCGGCTTCTTCCAGTCCGTCGTGTCCCGCACCGCGGGATTCAACTCCGTGGACATCGGTGCCATGGATCCGGCGACCTGGCTGGGCATGGACATGCTCATGTTCATCGGCGGCGGGCCGGCCGGCACCGCCGGCGGATTGAAGATCACCACGTTCGCCGTGCTGTTCTTCATCATGTTCACCGAGATCCAGGGCGGCGCGGCAGTGAACGTCTTCGGCAAGCGGCTTTCGCGCTCGGTGCACCGCCAAGCGATCACCATCGTGCTGCTGGCGGTGGGACTGGTCACCGGATCCACGATGGCGTTGATGCTGATGACCGACATCGGCCTGGACCGGTTGCTCTTTGAGACCGTCTCGGCATTTGCGACTGTGGGCCTGTCCACGGGCATCACCGCCTCCCTGCCACCGGCCGGTCAGGTGCTGCTGGTTTTCCTGATGTTCATCGGACGGCTCGGGCCGGTGACTCTGGCTTCGGCCCTTGCCTTGCGTTCCCGACCCGTGATGTACGAATTCCCGAAAGAAAGGCCGCTCATTGGCTAAGCATCATTTATTCAACATCAAGTCCATGGAACGCATTGCCGAGGCCAACTCGGTGGTCGTCATCGGGCTTGGCCGCTTCGGCGGCGCACTGGCCCTGGAACTGGTTTCCTCCGGGACCGAGGTGCTGGGAATCGACAACGACGAAGACATCGTCCAGTCGTTCAATGGCCGGCTCACCCACGTGGTGCGCGCCGATGCCACCAAGGAGGAGGCGTTGCGACAGCTCTCGGTGCATGATTTCGACCGCGCCGTCGTCGGGATCGGCAGCGACCTGGAGGCCAGCATCCTGACCACGTCATTGCTGTTGCGTTTCAAGACGCCAACCATCTGGGCCAAGGCCGTAAGTGCGGCCCACGGCCAGATCCTGGAGCAGCTGGGCGTGGAACACGTGATCCGTCCTGAGCAGGACATGGGTCGCAGGGTTGCCCACCTGGTGCGCGGCGCGATGCTGGACTACGTCGAATTCGCCGACGGCTTTGCCATGGTCAAGACCCGTCCGCCGAAGGAAGCGGTGGGCAGGGCGCTGGGGGAAACCGGGATCCGCTCCAAGCACCACGTCACGATCGTGGCGGTGAAATCGTTGAACCAGGACTGGGACCACACCACCACCTCGACGGTGCTGCACCCGGACGACGAGATCATCGTCGCCGGCGCCACCGCGGCGGCCGAACGTTTCGCCACGCTGCTCTAAGGCGCGCTGCCGGCAAGCACACCTTGGGTCGGCCCGGACGTTCGGTGAAAGCGGTGCCCATCAGGACCGGCAAGCCTTCCCCCCCCGACCCGCGTCAACGTCGGTGCCACCGATCCCCCAGGCCCATGGATCGGGTAGGGAACCGGGGTCCTATTGGCGCAGGGTGATCGAGTCGATGGCCGTTGCCGCTTCCGACGCCAGCTCAGCGGGCATCGGCGCGCTCTTGGCCGATTCGGCCGCAATTTCCTGGCCCTCGTCGCTGACGATGTATTGGGCGAAGGCCTTGATGAGTTCCAGGGAGTTCGGATCGGTGTAGCCGCTGCACACGATGAAATAGGAGACAAGCACCATCGGGTAGGCGCCGGGCTTGGTGGTGGTTCGATCCAGTTCCAAAGCTATGTCGTTGGCATGGCGGCCCGGGACACGTTTGGAGGCACTGACGGCGATGGCTGCGGCCTTGCCGCTGACCGGGACAAAGGAATCCCCGACCTTCAGCTTCACCTTTCCCAGGGAGGCATCCACCAACGAGTCATCGGCATAGGTCAAGGCACCGGAGGTGCGCGAGACCGTGGTGACGACTCCGGAGTTGCCTTGGGCCTGTTCGGATCCCAGGCCCCCGGGCCATGAGCCGCTGGGATCGTGGTTCCAGTCCTTCGGGGCCGCAGCATGCAGGTAGTCGGTGAAGTTCTCCGTGGTTCCCGAGTCATCGGAGCGGGCCACCACTGTCATGGGAACATCAGGCAACGCCACCTCGGGGTTCAGCGCCTTGATCGATGGGTCTCGCCATGAAGTGATCGAGCCGGAGAAGACCTTGGCCAGCGTTGCCGCATCGAGGTTCAGTTCCTTGATGCCCGGGAGGTTGAAGGCAATGGAAATCGGGGAGATGTAGGTGGGGATGTTGATGGCACCCTGCGGCCCGCATGCCTCCTTGGACCGGGCCACTTCCTCGTCCTTGAGGTAGGCGTCGGAACCGGCGAATTCGGTGGCCCCCGCCAGCAGTCCCGCCCGCCCGGCACCCGAACCCACCGAGGCGTATTGCACCTGCACCTTGGGGTTCAGGGTACTGAATCCGTTGGTCCAGGCGTTCATCGCCGAGTTTTGGGCACTTGACCCCCCTCCCGTGAGCGTCCCAGCGAGGTTGGAGGTGTTGTTCTCGGCGGCATGTCGCTGGGCCTCGCCCAGCGGGTAGTCGGCACCGCACCCGGTGAGCAGTAGCCCCGCACCGACGGCCACAGCGATCCCCTTGCTCAGCGCCCGCGAACGGGGAATGCGTACGTGAAGTCGGGTTTTCGCCTGGTGCGGCAAGGAATCCTCCTGGGAAACAAAACAGTGCATGGACCTAGTGAACAATAGCGCGCACCCCTGCCACCGCCCGAATCCGCGCACCGGCGAATCGGATTTTTGGTCCGTTATTTCCCCCGGGGCACCGGCAAGCCGGGTGTGCCCGTGCCGGGTCACGGTGGCGCGGCATGAGTCCTCCGGAACGGCATCTGCCACCGGTTCGTCGCAGGAACCGGCGATCTCTGTGGAACAGACCCCGGTCTCCGGAAGCGGGAGTTGAACCGGGTCTGCGCCTATGCGGTCACCGGACAGTGCGGCGGCGATGGAGCGAACCTGCTCGTAGCCGGTGGCCATGAGGAACGTCGGGGCCCGCCCGTAGCTCCTCATGCCCGCGATGTAGAAGTCAGGCTCCGGGTGGGAAAGCACCTACGCCCCGTGTGCCGTGACGGTTCCGCAGCTGTGGAACTCGGGGTCGATGTGCGGGCCGAGCCCGCGAGGGGCCTCCACCACGTGGTCCAGGTCCAGGCGCAACTGACGGAGCAGTGAATGATCCGGGCGGAAGCCGGTGGCCGGCACCAGCCGGTCCACGATCAGGCTCCGGGAATCGGCCAGCTTCACACCCAGCCGTTGACCCGCTTCCAGGGCGTTGACCGAGGCGTTTTCGACGAAACGACGAAGGCTGGTGCCCAGTTGTCCGCGGGCCGGCAGCTGGTCGGCGGGCCCGCCACCGTAGAGCCTGATGGGGTTGGCGGTTGAGCGAAGGCCCCACAGGATCGTGGTTTCGGGGTGCTTCTGCCGGAGCCGGACGATGAGGCTCTCGTCGCGGATTAGGCGGACTGCTTCGAGGCCTTAGCCGGCGGCGTCATCAAGCGCCCAGTCTTCGTAGCGGGTTCCTTCAAAGACCGGACAGCTGTCCCCGCAACCCATGGTGATCACGAGATCCGCGGCCTTCACTGCCTGCGGGCCCATGATCTGGGGGACCTCGGCAGTGATGTCGATGCGCACTTCCTTCATCGCCTGGATCGCTGCGGGATTCACCGCGTCGGCGGGTGTCGAGCCTGCGGAGCGGACATCGATCGCCCGGGCCGAGAGGTTCTGAAGCATCGCGGCTGCCATTTGAGAGCGTCCGGCATTGTGCACGCAGACGAACAGGACGACGGGTTTATGGTTCATGCCTGGATCCTCACGGGAAAGAACTTGCGCGAATAGAGCGCGACATAGACCAGCCCGATCAGCAACGGCACCTCGATCAGCGGGCCCACAACTCCGGCAAGGGCCTGTCCGCTGGTGACCCCGAAGGTCGCGATGGCCACGGCAATGGCCAATTCGAAGTTGTTGCTGGCCGCGGTGAAGGCCAGGGTCGTGGTGCGTTCGTACCCCAGTCCCAAGCCGCGGCCCACGAGCATCGAGACCCCGAAGACCACCACGAAATAGACAAGCAGCGGCAGTGCTATGCGCAGCACATCAAAGGGTGCGGCGGCGATGTTCTGCCCCTGCAGTGCAAAGAGCACCACGATGGTGAAGAGCAACCCATAGAGCGCCCAGGGTCCGATCCTCGGCAGGAAAGTGCCTTCATACCATTGGCGGCCCTTGGCTTTTTCGCCCAGCGTGCGGGTCAGGAACCCCGCCACCAGCGGGATGCCCAGGAACACCAGCACGGAGAGCGTGATGGTCACAAAGGAGAACACTGCGCTGGTTCTCTCCAACCCCAGCCAGCCCGGCAGCAGCTGCAGGTAGAACCAGCCCAGTGCGCCAAAGGCGAAGACCTGGAAGAGCGAGTTGATGGCCACCAGCACGGCTGCCGCTTCACGGTCACCGCAGGCCAGGTCGTTCCAGATAAAGACCATCGCGATGCAGCGTGCCAACCCGACAATGATCAGCCCGGTGCGGTACTCGGGAAGGTCGGACAGGAAGATCCAGGCCAGGATGAACATGAAGGCCGGTGCCAGGACCCAGTTGATCACCAGGGAGGTAAGCATCAGCTTCCTGTCCCCCAGCACCCTGCCCGTCTCGTTGTAGCGGACCTTGGCCAGCACCGGGTACATCATCACCAGAAGTCCCGTCGCAATGGGAAGGGATATCCCTGCGACCTGGATCGAATCAAGTGCCGCCCCGATTCCGGGAACCAGCCTGCCCAGTGAGAGCCCCACGGCCATGGCCACCAGGATCCACAGGGCCAGGTAACGATCCAGGGTGGAGAGCTTGGCGGTGAGTGCCTTGGCGCCGGCGGGCGCGGTGTTGGGGTTCACGGGTGGTTCTCCAGGGAAGACAGACATCGACGGGTGTCGATGCATCGAGTATGGTTGCACATATCGATGGATGTCAATCTGCCATCGTCGGGCACCAGGATTGCGAGGTACGGAACATGTCGACACGACTTGATATTCAGGGCATGGGATGCGCCACGGCCACCGGCGGTGAACTCCTTTCCGTTCCCCGGGCCGGGGTACTGGCCACGCGCTTCAAGGCGCTCGCCGACCCGAACCGCCTGCGCATCCTGTCGATCGTCTCGGGATCCAGTGCTGCGGAGACCTGCGTGTGCGACCTGTCAGCCCCGTTGGGGCTGGGCCAGCCCACGGTCTCGCACCACCTGAAGATCCTCGTGGAGGCCGGCCTGCTCAATCGCGAGAAACGCGGGGTCTGGGCGTACTACTCATTGGTCCCCGGAGCCCTGGAGGCCCTTGCGGCAACGATTCTTCCCGCCGACGCGACGCCGTAGCCAGATCCTGCCGGGTCTATTGGATGTTCGCCGCGGCACATGCTTTTGCGTACTTTGCGGTGCAGATCTCCTCAACGGTGTAGACGCCGTCGCTGACGACGGTGTCCATGATGTTGGACCGGGTCACGACCTTGGGAATCAGCAACCGGGTGGGAACCCCCGCCACCTTGGTCGCTGGCGGAGGAGCCTGGCCACGGGCAAGCTTGGCGGCAACCGTTGCCGCGAGTTCGGCCTCGGCCCGCACCGGCTTGTAGATGCTCATGTACTGGCGTCCGGTGATGATCCGCCTGATGCCCTCCAGCTGCGCATCCTGGCCGGTGACCAAGGGCCAGGGCCTCATGGCTGCCGAGCTGAGCGCGGCAACGGCGCCGCCGGCCAGTGAGTCCTTGGCGGCGTAGATACCATCGATCCGGCCGGGGAATTCAGCGATGCGTTTCGCGGTCCAGTCCTGCACCTGCGCGGGGTTGGCATCGAGTTCGGCAAGGATCTTCACGGCGGACTTGTCGATCACCGAGCGGGCTCCCTTGGCCACGAGCTCTGCTTCCGGATCCTCGGCGGGACCGTTGACCACCAGGATCCCTGGGTTCACGACGCCGTCGCTGCGCAGTTTCTGGATCAGGGAGTTGGCTTGGAGCACGCCGATTTGCTCGTGGTCGAAGGAGATGCGGTAGGCGAGCCCGGTGGACCCCGTTTCGATGCTGTCGTAGGAGATGACCGGCACGTCCTTTTCCGCGGCGGCGGCAACGATGTCCTCCGTCGCTTTGGAATCGACCGGATCCAGCACCAAGACCCCTGCCCCGCCCGCCAGCGCGATTTCGGCCTGCTTCACTTGTGCCGAGGCGTCCTTGCCTGCATCCGAATGCAATACGTCGAAGTCTCCCAGGGCCTTGATCCTGGCGTCGAACAACGGGATATCCAGCGCCTTGTTCCGTGCGGGCTCGGTTCCGGGGAACAACAGGGCAACGCTGGGCACCGCCCCGGGGTTACCGGTATTTTTCGCATCATCGCTACCCGGTCCCCCGCAGGCGACCAAGGTCGTTGCCATCAGCAGGACCTCACAAGCAGCAGCGGTGAGCTTACGCCCAAGTTTCTCCATTGACATCTGCCTCCACATGGGACGAAAGGTACTGCGGCGTCTCCAGTGTGGCCCCGCTGCGGCACGTATTCAACTTGTATGGCGGCCCCCGGTCCCGACTCAGGCAAAGACGGGGGCGGGGACGGGCTCCAATCGCACGATCAAGGACTTGGAAATCGGGGTGTTGGATCCCTCGGCGGTGGCCGCCAGGGGAACCAGCACGTTTGCCTCGGGGAAATAGGTGGCGGTGCAGCCCTCGGCCGTGGGATAGGAAATGATCCGCAGGGAGCGCAGGACCCGATCCACCCCGTCCCCGGCCTCCGAATGCACATCCACATATGAACCGTCAGGCAGGGACAGGTTGGCAAGGTCCGCCGGGTTCACGAAGAGCACGTTGCGTCCCTTGCGAACCCCGCGGTAGCGGTCGTTGAGCGAAGAGGCGGTGGTGTTGAACTGGTCATGGGAGCGCAGGGACTGCAGGATCTGCCGGCCGGCCGGAAGCGCCAGGGCCTCAAGCTCGTTGAGCAGGATCAACGCCTTGCCGCTGGGGGTAGGGAAGACTCGCCCGTCTCGGGGCGGGTGGGCCAGGATGAACCCTCCGAGCACCCGCACCTTCTCGTTGTAGTTCTCCTCGAACCCCTCCCAGCCAAACGGGTGGTCCTTGCCCAACACCCGGAGTGCCATCCGGGCGATGATCGCGACCTCCGAGAGCATCTTCGCCGAGACCGGTTCCACCCGCCCCTGGAAGGCATGGACCGCACACACGGTGTCCTCGACGGAAACAAACTGGGTGCCGCTGCCCTGCCTGTCGATGTCACTGCGCCCCAGCGTGGGCAGGATCAGCGCCGCGTCCCCGGTATAGGCGTGGGAACGGTTCAGCTTGGTGGAGATCTGCACCGAGAGCCAGGTGAGCCCGATCGCTTCCTGGGCGATAGTGGTGTCCGAGACCGCATGGACCAGGTTCCCGTCCAGGGCCAACAGGACCTTGATCTTCCCCTGGATGCTTTGCACCGAATCCATGCCGTGTTCCCGAGGCGGGTCGAAGTCGAACTCCGCGGCGAGCTTGTCCATGAACGCCTCGGGCTTCTTTTCCCAGATGCCCATGGTCCGGTCCCCCTGGACGTTGGAGTGGCCGCGGATCGGGCAGGGACCGGCGCCGGGCTTGCCGATGTTTCCGCGCAGCAGCAGCACGTTCATGACTTCCTGGATGGTTGGCGCTGCCTTCTTATGCTGGGTCAGTCCCATCGCCCAGGTGATGATCACGTTCTCCGCGTCCATGTAGCGGCGGGCTAGCTCGTCGATCTGCGCGCTGTCCAGCCCGGTGGCGGCCAGCACGTCGGCCTCGCGCAGCGTGGAGAGATGCTCGCGGTATTCGGCTAATCCGATGCAGTGTTGCTCAAGGAAGAGGTGGTCCAGAACCGATCCGGGCGCCGCGTCCTCGGCTTCGAAGACGCGCTTGGCCAGTGCCTGCATCAGCGCCATGTCACCGGCCAGGCGGATCTTGAGGTACTGGTCGGCCAGGTCGGTGCCCGTGCCGATCAGCCCGCGGGGCCGCTGCGGGTTCTTGAATTTCATCAGCCCGGCCTCGGGCAGCGGGTTGATGGCGATGATCGAGGCACCGGCCTCCTTGGCTTCCTCTAGTGCGGTGAGCATCCGCGGGTGGTTGGTGCCGGGGTTCTGCCCCATGATGATGATCAGGTCGGACTTGGCGAAGTCCTCGTAGTGGATCGCGGCCTTGCCCACCCCGATGGATTCCTCCATGGCCTTGCCCGTGGATTCGTGGCACATGTTCGAGCAGTCCGGCAGGTTGTTGGTGCCAAAGGCCCGGGCAAAGAGCTGGTAGATGAAGGCGGCCTCATTGCTGGCAGGTCCGGAGGTGTAGGAGGTTGCCTGATCGGGAGACTCGAGGGTGCTCAGTTCCCGCCCGATAATGCCAAAGGCGTTGTCCCAGGAAATCGGGCGGTAGTGATCGGCTCCGGCGGGCTTGTATACCGGCTCGACGAGCCGCCCCTGCGATCCCAGCCAGTACTCGCTTTTGGTCTTGAGCTCGGAGACCGGGTGCCGCGCCCAGAACGATTGCGGGACCTTCAGCGTATCTGCCTCCCATGCCACGGCCTTGGCACCGTTCTCGCAGAACTCCGCAACCTTGCGGTTCGGCGGATCCGGCCAAGCACAGCTCGAGCAGTCGAACCCGTCCTTCTGGTTCATGTGGCGCAGCGTCTTGACCGCACGGACGGGCCCCATCTCATCCAGGGCCAGCGGGCTCGAGGCCAGCAGGCTGGGCACCCCGACGGCGCTCTTCTTCGGTGCCGATACCACCAGGTCCTTTGTCGGTGACATCGTCCTTTTAGTGGTTTGCTCCCCATGCCCGGCACCCCTTCGTCCCTATGCCGGAGGGCGGGCGACGCCCAATCACCGGTGCTCCATTGCCTCCTGTCTAGCACCGGCGCCGGGTGCATTCAAAGGGCTCTCACGCGTAGGGGTGGCAGCGCGGGTGTATGAAACACTGGTGAGCGATTCGGGAATGACCCGCAATCCCCTAAAAGACGTGAGCGGAGAGCCTGAAGAATGCGGGCACGTGCGGGATATCCTTCAAAGTCGTTGCTG
The DNA here is from genome assembly GCF_039544305.1 of Paeniglutamicibacter antarcticus. Lineage (NCBI taxonomy): Bacteria > Bacillati > Actinomycetota > Actinomycetes > Micrococcales > Micrococcaceae > Paeniglutamicibacter > Paeniglutamicibacter antarcticus. The sequence continues at coordinate 11,346 of NZ_BAABLK010000021.1, read as the reverse complement.
GCCATCTTGCTGCTGGCGGTAGGCATCGCCCCGTTGCTGAACTACGGGCTAAGCGCCATCTCGGATCTGGTGATCACCGACCTTGGAATTTCCGAGGCGCAGTTCGGGCTGCTGGCCACCGTCTGCTTCGGTGCGGCAGCCATCGGAAACGCCGCCTTTGGCAGGTTCACCGACCATCAACCCGACACCCGGCTGATGGTGCTGATATTCGCACTGGCGGCGCTCGCCCTGGGACTCGCGGCAATACCCGGTGGCTACGTGCTGCTGCTTATCGCCTCGGGTCTCGCCGGCGTTGCCCAGTCCTTCCCCAACGGGGTCACCAACAGGGTCCTGGCCCAACGGGTCCCCGAAACCCAACGCATCGGCTGGATCGGCATCAAGCAATCCGGGGTCCAGGTCAGCCAGCTGGTGGCGAGCATCGGCTTCCCCGCCCTGGCCGCCTGGATCGGATGGCACGGGGCCAACGCCGTGGGCGCGGTCATCGCCATGCTGGTCGGTGTCCTCGCGGTGCGGGTGATCAAACGCGTACCCTTCCTGCCCGAGCTCCCCCTCACCGATCAGTCGCGGTCCAAGGCCCCGGCGCAGGACCGCCACCGGGCACCGAGCATCAAGTTCCTCATCTGGGCGCTCGCCGCCTTCGGCTTCGTCAACGGCATGGGGGTGCAGGCCACCAACGTCTACCTCGCACTCTTTGCCGTGCGCGAGTTCGACTTCTCCTTGGTCATGGGCGGCATGACCGCCGCCGCGGCAGGGGCCATCGGCGTCGCGGCCCGTGTGGGTTGGGGCACGATGATGTCCAAGGGCATGGCCGCCCCGCCGCTGCTGCTGACCCTGGCGGTGATGGCGCTCGCCGGTGCCGGCACGTTTTACCTGGCCGGAAGCACCGGCTCGGCGGCACTGTTGTGGCTGGCCGTTGCCCTGCACGGCGCCTCCGCGCTCGGGGTCTCGGTGGTGCTCATGGCGGCGGTGGTGCGCAGCGTTCCACCTGGCTCGATGGGAATGGCCAGCGGAATGGTCGGCGCCGGGCAATTCGGTGGATTCACCATCGGCCCGCTGGCCATGGGTGCGCTGGTCGGATCCCCCGGCGGCTTCTCACGCGGCTGGAGCGCAGTGGGCGGGGTCTACCTTTTGTGTGTGTTGCTGGCCATCTACCTGCTGTGGCGCAGGAACCGGCGCAACAATGCGGCGGCAGCCAGCTAGCGCGGCGCTCAGGCGTCGATCACTAGGTCTCCCGTGGGCTTGGAACAACAAATCAGGATCTTGCCCGCCGCAATTTCCCTGGGCCTGATCCCGCCGGCATGGTTCATCTCCACGCTGCCGGCGAGCAGCGAGGACTTGCAGCTCCCACACATCCCCAGGGTGCACGAGGAGGCAACCGGGACCCCGGCGGCCAGCGCGGCATCAAGCACGAAGGTATCGGCCGGGCACTGGATCCTGCGCCCGCTGCGCACGAACTCCACCTCGAACATCGCCGTACCGGCGCACCGAGGCGGAACCAACCCCGGGGTGTGAGCGGAAATCTCGAAGCTCTCCACATGCAGCAACAGCGGGTCAAAGGCCGCCGCATCGAGCATCCGGCGCACGGCGGCCAGGTAGTCCGGCGGGCCGCAGGCGAAAACCTCGCGCCGGGCAACATCTGGCACCAGCTCCAGCAACATCTCACGGTCCAACCGGCCCGGCGCTCGCGGTACACCGCTGGTGGGAATCGAGCCGGTGCTCAGCACCAGCTCCACGCGGATGCCGCTGGTCCCGGGGATGGCACGCAGCTCACGGTGGAAGATGACATCGGCGACACCATGGACGCTGTAAAGTAGTACGGCGTCCACCGGCGCCGGGTTTTCCAGCAGGGCCCGGGTGATGGAGGCCAACGGCGTGATACCCGATCCGGCCGCCAAAAACAGGTACCTGGGTGGTTCCGCCGGCGCCTCTTCGCCGCGCGCCCGGGGCGTGAACCTGCCAAGGGGCCCATGCGCTTGGACTACATCGCCTGGGCCAAGATTCGCGTGCAGCCAGTTCGATACGGGTCCACCGTCCAGCGCCTTCACGGTGATCTCCAGTCCCTGCCCGGGGATGGAGCTGATCGTGTAGCAGCGGCTGACCGGGCCGCGGGGCATATCGAGGTTCAGCGTCAGGTACTGGCCCGGCAGCCACCCGAACGAGTCCCCCGATGCGGGCTCGAGCATGAACGTCTTCACGTTGGCGGTTTCTTCCCTGGTTCCGGTGCAGCGCAACAGCCGCGCCCGAGGTTCCTGCGGGAGCAGCCCCGCACCGGGGACCGCCTGTGGTTCCAGGGTCATTGTTCCTCCCCCGATTCGCCTGCTGCGCCCGTGCCGGCGCGCAGGCGGTTGATATACCAGCAGACGAAGTCCTCAACCTGGTATTCATTCGGCGCATAGGGACCCGGAAGGTAGGCGGGGCTCGAAATCCCGAGCTGGGCCCGGGCCACGAAGGTCCCGTCCTGTGCGTTGGTCCGGTGCCACACCCGCTTCAGCGCTTGAACGTCGTAGTCCCGTCCCTCCACCGCGTCCTCGTGCACCAGCCAAGTGGTGCGCAGCGCCGTTTTGCCGGCCGCCAGCGGCAGCACTGAGAAGGTCACCGCGTGGTCGGAAAGGAAATGGAACCAGGCGTTGGGCTGCAGGTGCATGGACAGCCGGCCCAGCCTGGGCTCATCGAACTCGCCGAGCAGCTTGGTGCACACCAGTTTTCCGTCGGGGCTGAAGGATTCCCCCGCTCCGTCCAGCGGTTCGCGCTGGATGCGGAAGCCTGTGGCGCCCTGGCGCAGTTCCTCGATCCGGGCGTAGGGCAGGGCGTTCGCCTCGCTGGTGAGTTTCAGGTCCGCATCGGCCCCGAGGTAGCGATTGTATGCCGGGCGCAGCCGCGGCGGCAGCCCGCCTTCTTCGTATCCGTAGGTGGGAAAGAGCGAGCAGGAGAGCTCGGGGTGCCCCTCGCAGTGGTAGCACTCCCGGTTGTTCTCCATCACCAACTTCCAGTTCCCGTCCTCGATGATGTCTTCCTGCGCCGCGATCTTGGTGCGTGCCAGCGCATGGGGTGCGATGTAGGGCTCGATCCGCTTCGCGTAGGCATCGAAGTCTTGGGGCGGTGAGTTGGAGAGGCAAACGAAAACCAGTCCGGCCACGGTGCGCACCGCGAGGGTGCGCAGGGAAAACGCGGAGCGGTCAAAGTCCGCCGGCTGCGAGTCGGCGTGCAGCAGCGAGCCGTCGCTGGAATAGGTCCAGTGGTGGTAGCCGCACACCAGGTTGCCCACCGAACCTGCCGGCTCGTTGAGGATCCGTGCCCCGCGGTGCCGGCAGACATTGTGCAGCGCGGAAACCTGCTCGTCATCGTCGCGCAGCAGGATCACCGAATGGGGACCGATGTTGATGGTGAGGTAGTCCCCGGGTTCGGGGATCTCGGCCTCGGTTGCCACGAAGATCCAGTGCTTGGCGAAGATCTCGGCCACATCAAGGTCGAAGACCTCTTCGGAGGTATAGAAGGGCGCCTCGAGGCTCATGCCCGGGATCCGTCGTTCAATCAGCTCGGCGAGCATCCCGGAGGGTGCAGCGGAGGCCGGCAGGCGGTGGATCTGGGCCGGTGTCGTGGTCATGGCGTTTCCTTTCATTCGCGGGTGGGTGGTGCTGGGTGCACGGGGTTCTCACATGGGCACACACAACCGCAGGGCGTCATAGATCGCGGCATGGATGTTCCTGCCGGCCACCGCATCCCCGAGACGATAGAGAGCGAAGCGTCCCTCCGGATTGGTTCCCGCCGGCTGCCGGACACCGGCCAGCAGCGCCGTGTAGTCCACTTCCCCGGCGTTGGTGGAGTCATCCAGCAGTTCGAAATAGAGCTCGTCATTGGGAAGCGTGCCGTGTTCGATGACCACCAGCTCCACTGTGCGGCTGGTTTCGCGCCCCGAGTACTGGCTGTAAAGCACCGCGGTGAAGCGGCCATCGGGCTCTTCGGTGACCGATCGCAACCGGTGCGCCAGGGTGATCACCACCTCATGCTCGGAGAACGCGCGCAGGTAGGCCGGGGAGTTCATGGCACCGACATCCGGTGCGAGCATCCGTTCCGGGGTGATGATTTCCACCTGGGCACCAGCTGTTGCGAGCCTCTCGGCGGCGTCCATCGCCGGTTCGGCCCCGTTGTCGTCATAGACAAGGACCGTTGCAGGGATCCTGGGCAGGTGGCCCAGCACGTCCCAGCAATCGGCCGCCACTTCCCCGCCTTCGGGCAGGAAATCGTGGTTGGGGGTGCCGCCGGTGGCCACCAAGACCACATCGGGGTTCTCTGCCAGCACGGTGTCCCGCTCGGCGAATACGCCGTAGCGGATCTTCACCCCGGCCAGCAGTGCCTCGGAAACCCTCCAGTCGATGATGCCCATCAAGTCCCGCCGCCGGGGGGAAGCGGCCGCAAGGCGCACCTGGCCGCCGGGGGCGTCGGCGGCCTCCAACACCACCACGGTGTGTCCGCGCTCGCCCAACACGCGGGCGCATTCGAGCCCGGCCGGACCGGCGCCGATGACCACTGCCTTCTTTGGGGTGGTCTTGGCCTGGAGGATGCGGTGCGGCAGTGCGAGCTCGCGCCCGGTTGCCGGGTTGTGGATGCATTTGGCATCCCCCGAGGCATAGATCGAGTCCAGGCAGTAGTTCGCTCCCACGCACGGCCTGATCCGTTCTTCCTGCCCTGCCATCAACTTGGCCACCAGGAACGGATCGGCAATCTGTGCCCGGGTCATCCCCACCAGGTCCAGCAGTCCGGCGGTGAGCGCATGGCGGGCGGTGGCGATGTCGGCTATGCGCGAGGCATGCATCACCGGGATCGAGACCTCGGCCTTGATCGATCCGGCGAAGTCCAGGAACGGGGCCGAGGGTGCGCTCATGGAGGGGATCACCTTGGCCAGCGCGGCATCCGATTCGATGCTGCCCTTGATCACGGACAGGAAGTCGATGCCCGCCCCGATGTAGCGCTGCAGGGCCGCGATCGCCTCGGTACGGCCCAGTCCGCCGGCCTTGTCCTCGTCCATCGACATGCGGATCCCGAGTATGAAGTCATCACCGACCGCCTCGCGCACCGAGCGGATCACCAGCAGCGGGAAGGCCAGCCGGTTTTCGAAGCTGCCACCCCAAGCATCGGTGCGGTCGTTGGTGGCCGGGGAGAGGAAGGCGTCCATGAAGTGCCCGTAGGACTGGATCTCGATGCCGTCCATCCCGGCATCGCGGCAGCGCAGAGCAGCGGCGGCGTAGTCCGCGGCGATCCGGTGCAGGTCCCATTCCTCGGCGACCTTGGGAAAGGCCCGGTGCGCCGGCTCGCGCATGGAAGAGGGATAGGGCACCGGCAGCCAGTCGCCGGTGTAGTTGCTGGTCCGCCGTCCCAGGTGGGTGATCTGGCACATCACCGCAGCGCCCTGGGCGTGCACCTCTTGCGTGAGTTTCTCCAGCCAGCCCGTTATTTCCGCTCGGTGCAGCTGCAGGTTGCCGAAGGAAGGCGGGCTGTCAGGTGAGACCACGGCGGATCCACCGATCATCAGTAGCCCGGCCCCGCCCCGTGCGCGCTCCACGTGGTACGCCCGGTAGCGCTCGGTGGGCATCGAATCCTGGGCGTAGGCAGGTTCGTGGGAGGTGCTCACGATCCGGTTTCGCAACACCAGGTCCCTGATCGCAAAGGGTTCAAGCAGCGGGTCGCTTACGCGCATGTGTCCATCCCCCTTTCCGTCCCACAGGTGCCCAAGTCCCGGAGATCATGTGCTTCAAGTGTCGGACGGGCGATTGCTGAAGACCAGCAAACGAAATCGCACGATACCGTGTAATCTTCGTGCATGATCGATTCGAGGCTCCATGTGCTGAGAATGCTTGCCGCACACGGCACCGTCACCGCCACGGCCCAGGCGCTGCATTACACCCCCTCGGCCGTCTCGCACCAGCTGCGCACACTGGCCGAGGACCTGGGCGTGGTGCTGCTGACCCCGCAGGGACGCGGTGTTCGTTTGACTCCCGCAGCGCGCATCCTGCTCACCCACATCGATTCCCTGTTCTCCAGCTGGGAACACATCCGGGGGCTGCTGGAAGCCGAATCCGGTGGATACGCCGGGACGTTGCGGCTGTGCGGTTTTTCGACCGCTGCCGCAGCCCTGCTGCCCCCGGTGGTCAGTGCGTTCAAGATCAGCCGCCCCGCCATGGAGGTGCGGATCATCGAGGCAGACCCAGCCGATTGCTTCGACCTGCTACTGGCCGACGACGCGGATTTGGCGGTCATCACTTCCACAGAGGCCAGTCCCCCGACAGCTGACAGCCGGTTCGACCAGCAGTTCCTGCTTGATGACCCGTTGGAGTTGCTGGTTCCCGACGGCCATCCGCTGGCGGGCCGTTCCGCGGTGGCCCTGGAGGAAACAGCGGAGCAGCAATGGATCGTGGACCGGCCCGGACGCCCGCACCGGCAATTGGTGTTCAGTTCCTGCGCAGAGGTGGGATTCACCCCGATGGTTGCCCATGAAGCAGCCGAATGGGACACCGGGGCCGCCTTGGTCGCGGCCGGATTCGGGGTATGCCTGATCCCTCGATTGGCCCGTGTGCCGTCGGGTTATTCGATCACCAGGGTTCCACTGCGCGGGGACCCCGCACCCTCGAGGCATATCCGCACGGTGGTTCGCCGCGGCAGCGGTTCCCAGCCGGTGCTGGCAGAGGCGCTCGAGATGCTGAGGGAAGTGGCCGACGCCGCGCACCGGCGGCCAGTACCAGGCGCGGACTGAGCAACACGTACTCCGCCTCGGATCTCGGCAGCCCTTTGTTAAGCTGGGGTCATGAGCACACCACATGGGCACCAACACCACGGGCATACCCATGGGGATTGGTCCGCCATGGCCGAGCTCCTGGACCTCGATGCACTGCTGCTCGAAGCCCACTTCAGGAACATCTTCGATTGGACCAAGTCACAGTCCACGGACCTACGCACCATCGTCGATCTGGGCGCCGGTACCGGCACGGGCACCTTTGGGCTGGCCCGCATGTTCCCCAGCGCCACCGTGGCGGCGGTGGACCAATCGGAATCCATGCTCGAACTTCTGCGCGAAAAAGCCGAACGGCGCCAGCTGAGCCGACGGGTCTCAACCATCCGGGCCGACCTGGATGAGCAGTGGCCCGAACTTGGCGAGGTCGACCTGATGTGGGCGGCCACCTCGATGCACCACTTCAATCACCCGGCGGAGATCTTTGCCAAGATTCGCAACTCGCTCTCCCCTGGAGGGGTGCTGGTCATCGTCGAAATGGAGGAGCTTCCGCGCTACCTTCCGGTCGATCTCGGTTTCGGGACCCCCGGATTCGAGGAACGTTGCCACCTGGCCACGGACCGGCAGGGATTCAACCCCCATCCCGATTGGACCGCAGAGCTGGACACGGCGGGATACACAGCGGTGACGCATCACAAATTTGGCTATTGCCAGTCCAACGACCAAAAACTGCTTGCACGCGCCGCCAAGTTGTCCCTTGCTCGGCTGCGCGAGCACTTGGCCGACGGGCTTCCCACTGAGGATACCTCGACGCTCGACCAACTCCTGGATCCGGATTCCGGACGCGCACTGGAGCATCGCAACGACCTGGTGATGCGTGGGAGCCACAACGTCTGGGCGGCGCGACCACGGTAGGGACGGGCACCTAGGTTCCGAAGACGACGTCCTCGGCCGTGGTCACCGCGGCCGTGCGCCCGGGCGCACCCTGGAACTGCCAGTAGAGGTTGATGTGGGAGATTGCTGACTCCGGTGCCGGCGCGCCCCACTGCGTCATGTCGCTGGTGGTGTGGGCGTCGGAAACCAGGGTCACATCGTAGCCACGGGTGAAAGCACCGTGCACCGTAGAGCGAATGCACGCATCTGACTGGGCACCCGAAACCACCAGCCTGCCGGCCCCGGCCGCGGCAAGAACCTCCTCCAAGGTGGTGTCCTCGAAGGAATCCCCGTAGATCTTCTGGATCACCGGTTCCCCGGGTTGTGGTGCGAGTTCGGGAACGATCTGCCACCCGGTGCTGCCTGTTTCCATCTCCGCATCGGAATGCTGCACCCACACCACGGGGGTCCCCGACTCCCGTGCACGGTCCACCAGGGCGTTGATGTTTGCCAGGGTTTCCTCGCGTCGGTAGGCATCCGAAACCACGTCGTTCTGCATATCGATCACCAACAGTGCGGTGCGTTCTCGATCAGGGAAAGTGCTCATGGTCTTCTTCCATCCGGGCGGTTGGGCTGTTCCATGACCCAATTTACGTCCGGTAGCCCCTCAAATGGAACAGCGGGCTTCCTCTCTTGTTTGGGCTGCTGGACCCCGCGCAGGTTCCTCTCGAAATACGCCACCAGGATCAGGATCGCTAACCCATCGGCAAAGAACGTTGGCAGGCCCAATGCGTGCCCGCGTAGTGGCCGACGGGTACCGGGCAGATCGCCAGAGCTATCAAATAGCCGACATCGGAAACCATGAAACGCCGGAGAGTGTGCGCGGATACCGGGCACCGGGCAGATGGACGAAGAGACCGCCTGGGCTCCCTCATGGCACAGAACGCAGCGAAGGAAGAAGCTGTCATCAGTTCGATGGACCCGCCTTCGCAGATGCGGCTTGCTTCCCATTTCCGACGGCATTGAACCAGCCTTTCTCACTACTCGCGCACCACAGGGATTGAACCCGACGTCCACTAGTTGACGTCGGGTTCAATCCCTGTGGTGCGATTCGCTCGGCCGTATCAGATTCGAACAGGGAGGCAGCAGTACCAAGCAGCGCCAGCCAACGCTTTAGCAGGGCTTCCAGGTCCTGCCTCCGGGAGCGTAGCAACGACGGCCCGTATAGCCGGATTTCGAACTGTTCTTTCGTTTGGGTTTCTGTACCGGCGCACGATAGGTCTTCTTCGGTGCCAGTTGATGAGAGCGTACGGTGGCTTTGCGCTCCGCTGCCTTCCTTTGCGCGGCTGCCTTGGCGGCTGTCTTGCGTTCCGCCGCAGCATTGGCCTTCACCTTCGCAGCCGCCGCAGCTTTGGCTTCGGCTTTTGCCTTGGCTTCGGTCTTCAACTTTGGCGCCTTTTTGGCCGCTGTTTTCTTCTTGGCCTGTGCCAAATCCGACTGCTTGGTTGTGAGCTTCTTCTCCACAGAAGCGGCTCTGTCCATGCCAGCTGCTATCAGCGGAAGGTAAGTGGCCTTCCGACTCGCCCAGACGGCCGAGCTCACCGCATCCCCTGAACTATCCAACCCCTGCAATACCGCACTCTGGGCCTTGCCGGCAAGGATTGCCGCGGAAACCAAGCCCAACGCCGAGCCAACGGCTTCGGCCGTCGCAGGAACCGTCTCCTCAACGGCACCAAGGTCGGAGATCGCTGCTTCAGCTAGTGCCGGAACCGTGCAGGAAACATCGGCACCGAACAAGCCCTTGGCCTTGTTCTGCGCACTTTGCTCTGCAGCGAGCACCTCGGGGTAGAAGCGTTCATTGGGCTGGAAGAGCACGGCAACGCCAAGTCCTGCTGCGGCGATGTCGGCGTTGACCAAACTGCCTTCCTTGTAGACCCCGGCAAGCGTCCGTCCATACGGATCCAAGCGACTGACATCGTATGCCAGCTCGATCTCATCCCCAGGGGACAATAAGGATTCAGTGCATTCGGTGGCTTCGGCCCCTAGACACTCAACCGGCTTGTCCGGGTGCTTGGTTTCGGGTGTATCGATGTTCAGCAAACGTACCGTGGTAGCTTCCCCCGACAGATCGACAACGATCGTGTCACCGTCGATGACCCTGATCACTGTGGCCATCTCTTCGCCATTTTTTGGTTGTGCCGATGACACTTGAGTGCATCCGGTTGCCACGAACCCAATTATGATCATGGACGCGACGACCCTACCCAGTCTGTTGGCGACCTTTCCGGCCGATTTGTTTCCCCCGAACAATGAGTTCCCCCTACGCTCTTGAAAATACGAGTAATACGGCGCCCAGTTTAGTATCAGGCATCGCTCACTCGGTACACAGATTTAATGTTTGGCCAATGGAAATACCTTGTACGCGCCACTAACCGATCGAGTGGCCACCCCTAATTCAACTAGCGAATCTTCATGCGCTTGGGTCTCTGTCCGTGTAACGGGTCAACCACGGAAGGAACCCGGATAGGCTCGCATCATGACCGATTCACAGGGTGTACCCCAACCATCTATTCGTGCACGCCTTGTAAACTCGCTGTTCATGGGCGCAACAGGTGCCGCCCTGACGCTTATTGACCCTGCCAAGTTGCGTCCAGGCACCAAAGTCGGCCTGTACATCGGAACCGGAACCGTCACTGCTGCGCTGGGATGGGTTGCCTCCTTTAAGGCGATCGACCCAGCCCCTAGCAAGGCGTTTCGCGCCGCGGCGGCAGCGGGCCTGGGAGCAATAAGCGTGGCTGGAACCAAATTCGGATTCGTCGTCGATGCGAAGATCCACCAAGCACTGCTTCGCCGCGGCATTGCCAATCCACGACGGATCATAGCCGTCGGCGCCGGAGTGATCACCACTGCTATGGTCTTGCTGGAATCGCCTCGTCCTGATAACGAACCGGAGAACGCCGCGGATCACGCTGAGGACCCGGCCACTACTGCTGAGCTCAACTAGCTCAGCAACCTTCATGCCCCGCCTCCGCGCCCATGCTCACCTCGGCTTGGATTCAATCCGAACTTCGAATGACTTCATCACGATTCTGAGACGAATATCGAAGGCTGATCCGGATCATAGGGCCATGGCCCTGCGGTGATGGCGGTCGAGAATTCTCCCGGAGGGCTTGGTCTTGAAGCTGGAGAAGAAACCTCGGAAGACATGTGGCATCGAACAAGCTGCGTTGACCTTAGGCGTATTCGGGTNCGTGTAACCATGCTGACTGGGAGTGGTGATGCCGATGCTATGCCGGACCCCTGGAACGGGGTGTTCCTCCCAATCGGGGGCTTCCTTGGTCGCATTGCACGAAGCACATCGCCCCGAAGCATTCACTGCCGTGGTCTTACCGCCCTTGCGGACCTGGACAACGTGATCCAGATGCTCAATACGCCCGTTGCAATACGGTGTTCGGCAATACTGGTCCCGGATGGTGATGAAGCGTTTCAGGTTCCCCGCAAACTTACGTCCCTTGGATTCCATGGCGACCAGCTCCCCGCTCAACGGATCCGCGTAGAGGCGCCGCACCCAGGTATCAAGCGGATCCTCGGGGTTCCCGACAAAGATCTCCCGGGCCTTGGCAGCACTGAGGTGCCCGTAGCCGGGAACCAACACCGGCTCACCGCCACCGGCGGTGAAGGTCTTCTGCGCCATCACCAGACACAGGGCCACCGGGATGCTGCCGCCGGCCTTGATGCCGGTGATCGAT
>NZ_BAABLK010000020.1:0-47282 GCF_039544305.1 Paeniglutamicibacter antarcticus | reverse complement strand
TCATCACCCGGGTGGCCTTCGGATTCAAAGCTCCCGAAGCCCTCATCGGCCTGGCGATGCTCAGCCTCGGAGGCCGGAAACCGGTACTCCCGGGACGGGGATGACCCACGGAAGAGTCAGTAGAGCCCTTAACGGATACTTCCGGCGCATGATCCATCCAGCGTCCCGGTGCCGGGTGCTTCGCGCCGAGCACACACGACATCGTCCCAAGTACGCAAGCAACCATCCGCCGTCGCGGCTTGGAGGTCCGGATAATCGCGGTTGCGTCTCCTCACCCTCCCGGAATCCAGCCAGCCGCGCTATCGCACGGACGGAAAACCTAAGTTCGGATCAGAGACCGCAATTCTCTGGTCACCGACAGGTATGGGGTGCTTGACTTGGTCAATGAAAGCCACCTCTCTCCATGACCCCGACCGATGTGCACAGGCTGCTCCCGATGTGGTCGGCATTTTCCCCACGGACACCCATCGAGTTGGCCTTGCTTAGGCCAGAGTGGACACCACCGGCTCGTTTACTCCCGCAGATGCCGGGGACCGAATCACGTTCGCGAGGCACTGTCCCGCGACATCGCTCACATCGGGGCAGGTAAGCTAAATGGCACAACAACTTGCACGTGTACAACCCGGCACCAACGGGATACGCCGACAGCGCACCGGGCGGGGCTACAGCTACCTTTCGGCAAATGGCCGACGCATCCACTCACAACGTATTCTCGATCGAATCGATGGCCTGGCCATTCCGCCGGCTTGGAATGATGTCTGGATCGCTTCTGGACCTTCCGCCCACATCCAGGCCACCGGCCTCGACGCCGCCGGCAGGCTCCAATATATTTACCACCCGCAATGGCGGGAGATCCGCGACCAGGAAAAGTTTATTCGTTCACTGGCCTTCGCACAGCGGCTGCCAACCATGCGTCGGGGAATAACGCGCGACCTCAAAAACGATACCCACCCGCGGGCCCGCGCATTGGCGGCGGCCGTGCGCTTGATGGATGTAGCCGGTCTCCGTGTCGGCGGGGCTGCCTACGCCGCGGAAAACGGGTCATTCGGTGCCACAACGTTGCGCAAGCGCCATGTTCAGCTCGATGCCGGCACAGTGCATCTGAAATTTCGCGGCAAGTCAGCCGGCGCGTGGGACGTGACCCTGCAGGACGAGCTCTTGGCTGAGTATTTTTCTTCCGTGCCGCGCACCCCTGGCTCGGCTCCGGCGATTTGCCATCCCGTGGTTTCGGAGCGACGCAAGACCTGGAAGGCGGTCTCTGACACAGAAGTCAATGCGTACCTGGGTGAAATAGTGGGGCACGGTTTCACTGCCAAGGACTTCCGGACGTGGCAAGGCACCGTGGTGGCGGCCCGATCCTTGGCCCGCGCGCGGAAGATCGGGGCAACATCACCCGAGGCGTCCAAGGCCGCCCTCCAGGAGGCCGCCACGTGGCTGCACAACACCCCGGCAGTGGCCCGAGATTCCTACGTGAATCCCCGCGTAATCGATTTGTTCGAACGCGGAGTGGTGGCTAACCTAAGTCGACAACCGGACAAGTCAGTGCTCTCCTTGCTGATGGATGGCAGTGGGGACCAGCACGAGTAATGAGCCAGCACAGAAACATAAGCGTGCTCATCGCACCAATGCCAAGGGTGCCGTTCCTAACCACACAAGGAGGCTCAACGTCACCGAAGCGCGTAGGCTTCGCGGATACAACCATCAGTTGACGAGGTGTTGCATGTCCCGCATTGACGAACCCACCCCGGAGCCCGGAACCGCAGCAGATACCGCCGAAAAGGGAAGGACGGCCCCGGAACCCGATGACAAACGGAAACCGGACGCCCCGACGCAGTTGCGGGCAGCCGCGTGGAAGTACGTCATCAAACGGTCATTCCGGGAGCTGATTCGCAAAAAATGCATCGACCTGGCTGCGGGCCTGACGTTCTTTGCCATGTTCTCGCTCTTCCCTGCCTTGCTGGCTCTTGTCTCGCTGCTGGGCGTTCTCGGCCAGGCCAAGACCACGACGCAGTCCATGATGCGGGTCATCGAGGAAGTTGCCAGCGCTCAGGTCGCCGACACCCTGCGCCAGCCCATCGAGCAACTGGCCAATTCGCCCTCGGCCGGCCTTGCCCTTCTCCTGGGCCTTCTGGGCGCCCTGTGGACCGCTTCGGCCTATGTGGGGGCCTTCGGGCGTGCGATGAACGAGATCTACGATGTGCAAGAAGGCCGCCCGTACTACAAGTTCAAGCCACTGATGCTGCTGCTGACCCTGGTGCTGCTGCTCATGGTCGTTGCAATGGCTATCCTGTTGGTCGTTTCCGGACCCGTGGCCCGGGCGATCGGGGATGCCGTCTCCCTGGGCTCAAGCGCACTGATGGCCTGGGAGATGGCTAAGTGGCCGCTGTTGGTGCTCTTCGCCGTTGTGCTCGTTGCAGTGCTGTATTACGGAACACCGAACGTGAGGCAACCCAAGTTCCGCTGGCTCAGCCCGGGAGCGGTGATCGCGCTGGCAATCCTGGCCCTGGCGACACTCGGGTTCTTCTTCTACGTCTCCAACTTCGGCAACTACAACAAGACCTACGGTGCCATCGGCGGCGTCGTTGTCTTGTTGCTTTGGCTATTCATCGCCAACCTGTCACTTCTTTTCGGCGCGGTTCTCGATGCCGAGCTTGAGCGCGCACGCGAACTCCAAGGCGGAATCAGGGCCGAGGCCTCCGTGCAACTCCCCCCGCGCGACACCGGTGCCAGCGACAAGATGCAAGAGCAATGGAATCAAGACATCAAGGCAGGCAGGGACCTGCGCCGTGACTCTGGCAACGAAGGATCCGAACCTGGCCCGGACGAACAATAGTGTGTTGTCCACAGGGACGCAAAAGCCATTGGGCTGAATCGCTCAACGTGCGGCGCTACCGGCATTCGGGAGCCTTATTGGTCACGAGCGCGAGGAAAAGCCGTTTCCCGCGACCTGTTTGCTGGGCAGCAAATCCCGGTGGGGTAGACGGGAAACTTGCGGAGTGCTCCCCCGTGCAGGCGAAGATCATGCCCGGCTTCCTTGCCGCGCCTCGATCGCGGGGCTAGCGTGGAGCAAGACATCGATCCCGTTGCACACCGCTAGATTTCACGACTGGAGGAAACCTCATGCGCATCTCGGCCGGACTAACCCTAGCTGCTTCCACTGCTGCCTGTTTGGCGCTGTTCACAGGATGCTCCGGGACCGGATCCACGACGGACACGACGCCGTCCAACGACGCCCCCAGCACGGCGCCGGTGAGCAGCGAACCCACCGGTTCGACTCCCATGAGTAGCCAAGCACCCTCCTCCGGCGCTTCGCAAGGCGCCGCCGAGACCCGGGACGTCTTCGAGAACCCGCCGGCCAAAAGCTGGAACGATGCCTTGGAGGCTGCCCGGAAGTTATTTCCCGGCGATCCGATCGAGATAGAGCTCGAACCCAGGGATCGCGGCGGGCTTGAATACAAGATCGAGTTGGTGACCGACGCCGCCCAGTTCGAGGTGCAATTCGATGCCGAGAGCCTCGAAAAGCTCGCTAGCGACGAAGACCAGGCCGGTGACGACGTGGCCAAGGCCCGCCTGAAACTCATTGACACCAATGACATCGTCGCACTCGAGGATGCCGCGAAGACCGCGCGCGGTAAGCAGGAGGGCACCATCACCTCCTGGAAGCTCGAGGGCAAGGAAGACGGATCAGTCAAGTACGAATTCGACATTCTGCCCAAGGGAAACAGCGACGACATCGAGGTCTCGATCAACGCGAAGGACGGATCGCTCATCCCCGGCTCCTGATCCACCACGCGCGGCAGCTTGACTAGCCGCGAAGGCCCCGGCGGAGGTTGGCCAAGCGCCAGATGCCCGCGGCCAGGTTGCCCAGTGCGTCGATGGACCACAGGATTCCCAGCAGCACCACCGCCCAGTGCGGCACCCAGGGCTGCTGCCAGGCAGTCATGGTGAACAGCGCAAGGGCAACCAGCGCCTCGAGCATGCCCCAGCAGATCTGCGTCGCCGGGCGCCAAGCCAACGGGTTGAAGACCTTGCGCCACCCGGTAGCAGCCTTGCCGCCGTTCCCCTGTGGTTCGATCGTTCGCGCCGATTCCGGTTCCGAGTCCTCCTCGAGGTACCCGGCCAGGGCGGGATCTCGGCCCAGCAGGACCAGCAGGGCGCGGAGTTTCTCCGCTGACCCGGCTCCGGCCAGCATCGCCTCAAGTGCGGTAATCTGCGCAAGATCCACGCCATGGGCCGATACCGAGGCGATCGCCTCGGTATCAGGGGCTTGCCATTCGCGCATCAGGAATTCCTCGACCCCGGCGGCCTCGCTGCCCGGGGCGGCGCCAAGCACCGGGCGCACGGGAACCGAGAATCCATGCCCGAAGCCGGGGTAGCCGTGGAGCTTTCGGTCCTGGCCCTCGAACCAGAAGACGGCCGAATAGCGCGGGCCCAGCTTGCAAAGCATAACGGCGGGAAAAACCGATTTCGGGAGCATGATCTCGGGCATGTAGCCATCGTGGACCGCCACGTCGCCGTGGTCGGTGGAGAAGTACCGCCAGGTGGTCTTGGACGCCGCGGCGAAGAGAGCCACCTCGGATTCATTGAAGGAACCCAACAGCACCGACCGTCCCCCGGCGGGATGGACGAGCGTGGGATCCTCGATGGGTTCCCCGGTTTCGGCATCCGCGTCATCGAACTCGGCGTAGCGCGCCCCGGTGCCACGCTTGAGCGCAATCGCGAATCCCTCGATCTGCTGCCCAAAGCTGATCTTTCCGGCCTCATCGGCCATGACGATCAAGCCGTCGGTGTTCACAGCCAACACCATTTCGATCACGCAGCGTTCTCCCCAAGAAACCGGTTCAGCCAGCAGCGAGATGCTCTGCCGTGCCCTCAGCGTCTGGGCGATCCGTTGATGCGCAGCCGTTCCGGCCGGCTCATCGAAGATCAGGGCGAGGGAGGCGATCAGCCACGGCTGCTCCCCTGTCCCACTACTTGCCAAGGAACTTCTCAAACCCCTTTGGCAGGTTCATGTCCGCGGGATCGAACTCCTTGTTCCCGGCGCCGAAGGCCGCGCCCGAGGGCGCTGCCTTGGCTTTTTCCGCCTCCGCCGCCGCGAGCTGGGCCGCCTTGGCCGGGTTGCCGAACTTCGCCGGCTTCTTCTTGTTACCGCCCTTGGCGCCCTTCTTGGCTCCTCCGCGGCCCCCCGGCATCCCGGGCATCGCCCCGCCGGAGGCAAGCTTCTTCATCATCTTCTGTGCCTCGCCGAAGCGCTCGAGCATCGAGTTGACCTCCGAGACGTGCACGCCCGAGCCCTTAGCGATACGAGCGCGGCGCGAACCGTTGATGATCTTCGGGGCGACGCGTTCGTGCGGGGTCATCGAGCGCACGATGGCCTCGATGCGGTCCATCTGCGACTCGTCGAACTGCTCGAGCTGCTGGCGGGAGATCTGTGATCCGGGCATCATGCCCAGGATCTTCTTCATCGATCCCATCTTGCGGATCTGCGCCATCTGGGCCAGGAAATCATCGAGGGTGAAGTCCTCGCGGTCGGCGAACTTCTTCGCCATCCGCTCCGCTTCGCCCTTGTCCCAGTTCTGCTCGGCCTGCTCGATCAGGGTCAGGACATCGCCCATGTCAAGGATCCGCGAGGCCATGCGATCCGGGTGGAAGATTTCGAAGTCATCGAGGTTCTCGCCGGTGGAGGCGTACATGACCGGCTTGCCGGTCACCGAAGCCACCGAGAGGGCCGCGCCGCCGCGTGCATCGCCGTCGAGCTTGGTCAGCACCACGCCGGTGACCCCGACCCCGTCGTTGAACGCCTGGGCGGTGTTCACCGCGTCCTGGCCGATCATTGCGTCGATGACGAAGAGCACTTCGTCGGGGTTGATCGCGGCGCGGATGTCCGCTGCCTGGGCCATCAGCTCGGCGTCCACGCCCAGGCGCCCAGCGGTATCGACGATGACCACGTCGTGCAGCTTGGCCTTGGCCTCGGCGACGCCGTCGCGGGCCACGGAAACCGGGTCGCCGGTCGCGCTCTCGAATTCGGAGGAGACACCGGGGTGCGGTGCGTACACCGGGACACCGGCGCGCTGGCCGTTGACCTGGAGCTGCTTGACCGCGTTGGGTCGCTGGAGGTCACAGGCAACAAGCAACGGGGTGTGGCCCTGGGCCTTGAGGTGCTTGGCAAGCTTTCCGGCCAGGGTGGTCTTGCCGGCTCCCTGCAGCCCGGCGAGCATGATCACCGTGGGCGGGACCTTGGCCAGGTTCAACCGGCGGGTCTCACCGCCCAAGATGCCCACGAGTTCCTCATTGACGATCTTGACGATCTGCTGGCCCGGGTTCAGCGAGCCGGAGACTTCCGCGCCCAGGGCGCGTTCCTTCACCTGGGCGACGAAGGCACGGACGACGGAGACGGCGACGTCGGCATCGAGCAGCGCACGGCGGATCTCACGTACGGTGCCGTCGATGTCGGCCTCGGTGAGCCTTCCCTTCCCGCGAAGGTTCTTGAAGGTGGATGTCAGGCGGTCGGAGAGTGAATTGAACACGTGCCGTGCACTTCTTTCGTTGTGGGCGTTAGGCGCGGTCTAACCCGCTGGACTCAACATCCAAGATTACCAATAAAGCCTGCCGGTTTCGGGCAACAAGTGGCACTCTGGAAGAGTGAGTACTCAAACAGGTAACAAAGCCGACACCCATGTAAGCACATTGTTGATCCTCGGCGCCTCCGGGGACCTGACCGGAAGGCTGCTGCTTCCGGGCCTGGCACGGCTGATCGGCTCCGGCAAGGCTGCGGGAATCAAGCTCGCAGGGGCCGGCGGCCCGGGGTATTCCCAACAGCAATGGGTCAAGCGCGTCACCGACATCTGCCAGGCCAGCGCAGAAGGTGCGACCACTCACCGCAAGGCCGCACTCAAGGCCATCCCCAAACACACCTCCTTCACCGAACTCGATGTCACCAAGGAGGGGGAACTGGCCAAGCTGGTCAGCTCGCTCGAGGCCCCGGTGGCGCTCTACTTTGCCCTGCCTCCGGCGGTGACGCAGAAGGCCTGCGAGGCGTTGAAGCCCGGGGAGCTTCCCGAATCCACGGTGCTGGTGATGGAAAAGCCGTTCGGCTCGGACCAGGCATCCGCGGCGAACCTGAACAGGACGTTGATCCGGCTGGTGCCTGAGGAAAACATCCACCGGGTTGACCACTTCCTGGGCAAGGGCACGGTGTTCAACATCCTGGGCCTGCGCTTCGCCAACCGGCTACTGGAGCCGTTGTTCACCTCCGAGCACGTGGAAAAGGTCGAGATCTTCTACGACGAGTACCTCGCCCTGGAAAACCGGGCTGGGTACTACGACAGTGCCGGCGCGCTTCGCGACATGATCCAGTCCCACCTCTTGCAAGTCCTGGCCCTGCTGAGCATGTATGCACCCTCAACCTTGGGCGAACGCGACGTGCGCGACCACCTGGGTTCGGTGCTGCGTGCCACCGCCGTGGCCGGGGAGATCAAGGACTCCACCCGCCGCGCCCGCTACACCGCCGGGACCTCGAAGGGCCGAAAGGTCCCGGATTATGCCAGCGAGGACGGCGTGGATGCCTCGCGAAACACCGAGACCCTGGCCGAGGTCACCCTGGCCATCAACAACTCGCGCTGGGCCGGAACCGAGTTCATCCTGCGCGCCGGCAAGGCGCTGGGCACCCCCCGCAAGGAAGCGGTCATCACCTTCCGTCCCGTCAACCACCTGCCCACCGGGTTCAAGGGGGCGGACTTGCCCACCACGCTGCGCATCGGGTTTGGCCCGGACACCCTTCAGCTGGACCTGGATGTGAACGGGCCCGGGGACATGTACACCCTGAACCGGGTGACCCTGGGCACCGAACTGAACTCCCCGGATCTGCTGCCCTACGGCGAAGTGCTCCTGGGCGTGCTCTCCGGGGATCCGACGCTCTCGGTGCGCGGGGACACCGCGGAGGAATGCTGGAGGATCGTTGACCCGATCCTGGCCGCCTGGGCCGCCAACGAGGTCCCGCTTCAGGAGTACAAGGCCGGTGGAAACGGGCCCAGGGGCTGGAAGTCGAACTCGGACTAGGGCTTCACCCCGGGATTCCTGCCCGACGCCACCGCCGCGTTCGGTGTCATCGGCGCTGGAGGCCTTCGCCCAGTGCGTTGGCCTTGCATTGAAGATGCAAGGTGGATTTCGTGTTGCTTGGAAAACGGCGTCGTGAGCGCCGGAGCCCGGAGGTGTCGGTTCCACGATGCCGGTGCCAGAACCGCCGCAGCTCGCCCCGGAGAGCAACTCGGACCAACGTCTTGGCCCGGAAAGGCTCAACGGCACGGCTCTTCGTTTAGGGTGGTATGCACCGCAATCGCGGCCGGCATCACGCCCGAACAAAGGAAACGAACCCCCATGGTCGATGAGACCCGGCGTACCCCGCCCGTTCAAGGCCCTGCCCGGACAGGAGCAATAGCCCGGGCCGGGGAACGGGCACGGCATTTGCTCTTCATCATTGTCTTGGCGGCCTTGGTGATCTACGGACTGAGCCGAGTCACCATCGTCGTGGTCCCCCTCTTGCTGGCATTGATCCTTGCTGCCACGATTTCTCCCTTTGTCACTTGGCTGCGAAACCATGCATGGCCCGCTTCCCTGGCCACGGCGACAGCTTTCCTGCTGCTCATTACCACTTTTGGCGCGCTTGTCCTGGCGATCGTTGCCACTACCCGTGCCGAATGGAACTCGTTGGCTTCCAAGGCCGGGGAACGACTCGACGAGCTCTCCGGATGGCTGGTCAACGGTCCCCTGCCGATGGATGAATCAACCTTGGACAAGCTTCGGTCCACTGTTGTGGATTTCGCCGATTCCCGCGAAGCCTCCGACACCGCTATGACCGGGCTCGTGGTGCTCGGCGAGTTGGCCACCGGATTCGTGTTGATGGCCGTCATCCTCTTCTTCTTCCTCAAAGATGGACGACGAATCTGGGAGTTCTGGATCCGGCGGTTGCGCGGGGTGAAGTTGGCCAAGACCCGGATCACCGGGATGCAGACCATCGCGATCCTGGGCGGATACGTGCGCGGCACCGCGATCGTTGCCGTGATTGATGCAGTGTTGATCGGCGCGGCACTACTGATCCTGCAGGTCCCGTTGGCCTTGCCCTTGGTGGTGCTGGTCTTCGTTGGCGCGTTCATCCCCGTCATCGGAGCCACGGCCAGCGGTGTGCTGGCTGCCTTGGTGGCTTTGGTGAGCAATGGGATGGTCGATGGCGTGATTGTCGCCGCGGTGATCCTGGCAGTCAACCAACTGGAGGGAAACCTGTTGCAGCCGGTGGTCATGGGCCGCACCTTGCAAGTGCACCCATTGGTGATCCTCTTGGCGCTGACTTGTGGCGCGGTGTTGGCGGGGATCCTCGGCGCTATCCTGGCGGTTCCCCTGACCGCTGTGGCGTGGGCCATCATCCAGGTGTGGGTACCGGCATCGACCCCGGCGTCCCCACAGGCCCTTCGCTGACCTCGCACCAGTGCTGGTCATCCGCGTCGGATCGGGATTCGATGTCGGGTCACGGATCCGGTTTCGAATGCCCTACAGCTTGCCTGGTTGATCCAGTGATCATTCAACCATTCGCGTGCAGTATCCAAGGCAATGCCACAGCACGCTGTTTGGGCGTGGCCTTACAGAATCGGGAACCGCCAACTCCAGGCTTTCCGCGCTGAACCCGGCGGCATCCGCAGGTGTGTGCCGGCTGGGGTTTCGCTGTTTTGGCTCCCCGGATCGCTTCCGTGCATTCCTTGGCCCTGTTGCCTTGGAGACCAGCAGGGTCCGGCGCTGCTTAAACCAAATCCCGATCTGATTGGGATCGGCAGTGGGCGACTTGCTGGATTCCGGGTTGCCAGGGAGGAACCGGTCCACCGCTCGCCCGCCGCTGGGGCTTGATACGGGGTTGAAGATGTTGGAGAACTGCTGGACTCACGGCAGGGAAACCAGTTCATGGGGTGATGTACACGGGTAGCGTGTGCCAAATGGTTTCCTCCTTCGCACTTCCAAGGCCCAGATGGCACCGTCGAACAGGGATCTACCCCCTTGGAGCACCCCATCCTGGGTTCCCAACCACGCCAGTTGTCCGTTGCCCGAAGGCTGTTATCTATCACTCTTCTTTGACCCGTGAAAAAGCTCCACTGCCGTGGTTACGGCGCACCATAGCCTCGTGCGCCCATGTCTTTCCTCGATTTTTACGGCTATTCGGTAGGCTCAAGTGCTCTGCGGCGGTGACTGTTCAGATGGGTCGGCGCCCGTTGCAGCCAAGCCCGCTTCACTTTCCACAGCGGATTGGTCCGGCAAGCGCCAGGGGCGCTTGACCAGGTAGAGCACCATGGCGTTGAGCACCGCGACGGTGGGAACCGCAAAGAGCGCGCCGGGGACTCCGGCGATGTACGATCCGGCACCCACGGCGAAGATCACTGCCAGCGGATGGATCTTCACCGCCGCGCCCATCGCCAGCGGCTGCATGACATGGGCCTCGAACAAGTGCACCAGCAACACCCCGCCAAGCATGATGAGTCCCTGGATCGGCCCCACGTAAACCAATGCCACCAACACCGCCAGGGCCCCGGTGACAATGGCCCCGATGACCGGGATGAAGGAGGCCAAGAACACCACGATAGCCAGGGGCACCACCAGGGGCATGCCGATGAAGAAGGCAACCAGCCCGATCCCCACGCCGTTTCCCGCGGCCACAAGGATCTGCACCCGCACAAAGCTGGTCAGCGTGATCCACCCGGCCTGCCCGGCCCCGTCCACGGCCGGACGGATGCCCCGCGGAAAGAGACGCACCGTCCAGGCCCAGACACCGGCGCCGTCGATGAGCATCACGATCGTGGCGAAGACGGTCAGTAAAGTTCCTGCCAACAGCCGGCCGGCGGTCTTGCCCACCAGCAATGCACCGGTGAAGATCTCGTTGCCGTGTTGCTGCAACTCCTTCACCAAGTTTCCCAGGTAGGTGTCCAACTGTCCGCTGCTGATCTTCAGGGACGAGGAGCCCAGGAAGTGCCGGAACTCTTGGTAGGCAATGACCGAGCGTGCCTCGACATCCGGCAGGCCGGAGGCTATCTGCGTTTCCACCAGCACCACCATTCCGCTGATGACCCCCACGGCAATGACCAGTGAAACGATCACCGCCAGCCATTTTGGCCACCGGTGGGACATCAGCCAGTTGCTGAGCGGTTTGAGGAATGCGGTGATCAACAACGCGATCAGGAACGGGACCACGATCTCTTCGAGCCGGGCGATCACATAGCCGATCACCACCAGGACCCCGACCATGCCAAGGATCCGCCAGGACAGCAGCCCGGCCGCATCTATCCCGGCCGGCAACACCCAGCGGCGGCGCACACGGGTTTCCCTGCTCTTTCCCGCCTCTGGTTCCTTCGGTTCCACCTGATCCCGCCTTCCATGCATGGCTGCCATCTTCGGAGCGCCTTGGACGCTCAAACTCTGTCGTGGAACCGAATGTACTCCCGATCACTGCAGAAAGGACCGCCCTGATGGCACTGAATCATCTTCAGCGCCGCGTGGTGCACATCTCTTGGCTCTTAGGGAAACCCCCGCAGGGAGACATGGGGAACGTGCGCGGGCCAAAATCCCGTGTATTGGCGCGGATTCCGGGGGCAAAGGGAGAGGCAAACGTGCCGCGGGAGAAGCGCCACGGCGAACCCGGGCCCCGCCACGATGAGACGTAGCGCCCGGTAGGGAATACGGTAGGACAAGGACATTTTCTTTTCGTTGGAATCGGTGACGGTTTTGACGTCCGTATTCTGCGCGGCCGGCATCGGCACGACAGGCCCGACACGAAGGCTAGATTTTGAACGGCAACGCAACGTTTAGGCACAACAACGCGGCCCTTTTGGCCGTCACCAGCGTGCAGGCACCGGTGGTCCTGAGTTCTGCCGAGTTCGATGAACGGCTGGCGCCCAGCCTCAAACGCCTGCGGTTGTCCAAAAAGCTGCTTGAACGTGTCGCCGGGGTGATGGAACGCCGATGGTGGGCCGAAGGCACCGAATTCGACGACGCGGCCGTGGAGGCCGGCGGCAAGGCCATGGCCGAGGCCGGGATCGAACCGGGACAGGTCGGGCTGCTGATCAACACCTCCGTCACCCGGCGCAACCTGGAACCCTCGGTGGCCTCGAAGGTGCACCACAAGCTGGGCCTTCCCTCCTCCGCGATGAACTTCGATGTGGCCAACGCCTGCCTGGGCTTTGTCAACGGCATGACCCTGGCCGCGAACATGATCGACTCCGGGCAGATCAACTACGCCTTGGTTGTCGCCGCCGAGGACGCCCAGCCCACCCAGGAAACCACGTTCAACCGGCTCAACGCCGCGGATTCCACGCGTGAGGACTACCTGCGCGAGTTCGCCACCCTCACCCTGGGCTCTGGAGCCGCAGCAGCGGTGATCGGCCCGGCCGATGCCCACCCCGGCGCCCACCGAATCCTGGGCGGGGTGTCCCGCGCCGGAACCGAACACCACGGGCTCTGCGTCGGCGGGCCTGCCGGAATGTACACCGACACCAAGGGCTTGTTGGACAACGGCCTCGAGCTGGTCGTCAACGCCTGGGACGAGGCGCACCAATCCGGGTGGGACTGGCGCTCCATGGACCGCTACGTGACCCACCAGGTCTCCAACTCCTACACAAACGCCATCATCAAGGCCGTGGGTCTGGTCCGCGAGAGGGTGCCCATCACGTTCCCCAAGTGGGGCAATGTCGGTCCGGCCTCGCTGCCGATGACGCTCTCGCAGGAAGCGGCGACCCTGAAGCCCGGTGACCGGGTATTGTGCATGGGGGTCGGATCCGGGCTGAACACCGCCATGATGGAGCTTGCCTGGTGAGTGAGATCTTCCCGGGTGTGGACGCCCGGTATTCACGGCGCATCATGGTTCCCTCCACCTCGGGAGCCGATGAGCCCGGGACCCGGCACCAATGGCACCTGCTCGATAACCAGGAGGAACTAGCGGCCAAGTCGATCACCGCGGTGGGCACCTTGTTGTGCGTGCACGGCAACCCCACCTGGTCCTACCTGTGGCGCAGCCTCCTGGCGCATGTTTCCACCCACGATTTGCCCTTCCGCGTCATCGCCGTCGACCAGCTGGACATGGGCTTCTCCGTGCGCACCGGGGTCTTCCGCCGGCTCGCGGACCGGGTCAACGACCTGGGCGACCTGACCCGGGCACTGGGGCTCACCGGGGCTGTGACCACGGTGGGCCACGACTGGGGAGGCATCATTTCGATGGGCTGGGCCCTGGAACATCAGGAGCAGCTCGCCTCGGTGGTGCTGACCAACACCGCGGTGCACCCCGCGGGCTTCGAACTCCCCACAGCGCTGCGCCTGGCCTCGAACCCGGCGGTGCACGGCTGGGGAACCAAAAGAACCGACGCTTTCCTGCGCACCACCCACTCCCTGGCCAACCCGTCGCTTCAACCGGTAATCCGCCGCGCGTTCATGGCCCCGTACACCAACGCCGCCAGGCGCACCGGGGTGGCCAACTTCGTTGCCGACATCCCCTTCACTGAAGACCATCCCTCCCGGGCCGCCCTTGATTCAATTTCAAAGGGCATCCGCTCGCTCAAGGTTCCTGCGCTGTTTCTCTGGGGCCCCAAGGACCCGGTCTTCTCCGACCGCTACCTGCGCGATCTGATCTCCCGGCTGCCCCACGCCTCGGTGCACCGCTTCGAAGGTGCCGGCCACCTGCTCACCGAGGACCGGGACATCGCCACCCCGGTCTTTGACTGGCTGGCATGCGATCATGCGCCGGCCCACCGGGCTCCGGCCCTGGCCGGATACCGTCCCATGCTGGCCGAGCTCGATGAACGCGCGCACGACACCTCGCTGGCCGTGGTGGACATCAACCCGCCCAACTCGCTGTCCTGGGCGCAGCTGGGCACCCGCGTGGACGCCCTGGCCCGCGGACTGGCCTCGATCGGGGTTGCCTCCGGTGACCGGGTGAACCTGCTGGTGCCCCCGGGCATCGAACTGACCTCGCTGATCTACGCCTGCCTGCGCTTGGGCGCGGTGATCGTGGTGGCAGATGCGGGCCTGGGAACCAAGGGCATGGGCCGCGCGATCCGCGGTGCAGGCCCCGGCTACCTCATCGGGATCGACCGGGCACTGCTCGGCGCCCGGCTCTTCGGCTGGCCCGGGGTACGCATTGCGCTCAATGAGCTGCCCGCCGCGAAGGCCAAGATGCTCGGCGTCTCCCACACCGTAGCGGAGCTGCTGGCCGCCGGCACCCAGGCGGCGCAACACGGGACGGCTTTCACCGCTGCGGACCCGGATGCCGACGCCGCGGTGCTCTTCACCTCCGGATCCACCGGCCCGGCCAAGGGCGTGGTCTACACCCACCGGCAACTGGCCGCAATGCGCGACACCCTGCGTGAAACCTACGACCTGAAGGCAGGCTCCGCACTGGTGGCCGGGTTCGCCCCGTTCGCGCTGCTGGGCCCGGCCCTGGGCGCCACCTCGGTGACACCGGACATGGATGTCACCGCACCGGCCACGCTCACCGCCTCCGCGCTGGCCGACGCGGCCGCCGCGGTGAACGCCACAGCGGTGTTCGCCTCCCCCGCAGCCCTGGCCAATGTGCTCCAGACCGAGAACGCGCTCTCCGAGGCCCAGCGCACGACGCTGCAGGGGATCTCGCTGATGCTCTCGGCCGGCGCACCGATCCCCGAACCGCTGCTGGGCCGGGTCCAGGACCTGGTTCCGGCGGCCAAGGTCCATACCCCCTACGGGATGACCGAGGCGCTGCCGGTCACCGACATCGACCTGGAATCCATCCGTGCTGCAGGTAAGGGCAACGGGGTCTGCGTGGGAACCGCCGTGGCCGGAGCCAAGATCGCCATTGCGCCACTGGATTCGGGCGGGGTCCCCGGAAGCGAACCCCTCACCGATACGAGCAAAACCGGCGAGATCCTGGTGCGCGCCCCGCACGTGAAGGACCGCTATGACCGGCTCTGGATCACCGAGGCGCTGAGCACCTCGATCCCCGGCTGGCACCGCACCGGGGACGTGGGACACCTCGATGACACAGGACGGCTCTGGGTCGAGGGCCGCCTCACCCACGTGCTGAGCACCCCCGAAGGACCCATGACCCCGGTCGCCGGGGAACACGCCGCCGAATCTGTTCAAGGCGCAGGACGCGCCGCCCTGGTCGGGGTGGGCCCGGCTGGCAACCAGGTGCCGGTGATCGTGATGGAAACCGTGCCGCCGGCCCGCCGCGCCGCGCCGGCGCAGCCAGAGCTTGCGCGCCGCGTCCGTGCGGCCCTCGCGGCCACCGGCATCACCATCTCCGCCGTGCTGGTAATCCCTGAGATGCCCACCGACATCAGGCACAATTCCAAGATCGATCGCAGCGCCCTGGCGCTCTGGGCCACCGGCACGCTGGCCGGGGGAAGGATCCGCAACCCATGAACGCGCGCGTCCCCTCCGGCACCCCTCGCTGCGTGCTGGTCACCGGTGCCAGCGGGTTGCTCGGTGGCGCCGTGGCCGCGCTGCTGCGCGCCAAGGGACACCATGTGCGCACCTTCCAGCGCGGGGCCTCGGACGCGGCCACCGATGAGGTGCTCGGATCGCTGAGTGACCCGGCGGCGGTGCGCCGTGCCGTTGACTCCATGGACGCGGTGATCCACCTGGCTGCCAAGGTCTCCTTCACCGGTGAATGGCGCGACTTCGTCGCCACCAACATCACCGGCACCAACACGCTGCTCGAAGCTGCAACCGAGGCAGGGGTCAGGGACTTCGTGTTCGTCTCCTCCCCCTCGGTCGCCCATTTCGGCGAGCCGCTGGCCGGTGCTGGATCCGGTGTCGCCGATCCGGACCGCGCCCGGGGAAACTACGCCCGGTCCAAGGCCGCCGCGGAACTCAGCGCGCTCGCCCGGGATTGCGCGGACTTCAAGGTCACCGCCATCCGCCCCCACGTGGTGTGGGGCCCCGGGGACACCCAGCTGGTCGAGCGCGTGATCGAGCGTGCCCGCAGCGGGCGGCTTCCCTTGTTGGATCACGGTGCGGCGCTGATCGACACCACCTATGTGGACAATGCGGCCGCCGGAATCGTGCGCGGGCTCGAACGCATGGACCAGGCCCACGGGCGCGCGCTGGTCATCACCAACGGCGAACCGCGCACCGTGGCCGAACTGATGGCCGGGATCTGTGCGGCCGGCGGGGTTCCGGCCCCTCGGCTGAACGTCCCGGGCTGGTTGGCCCGCGGCGCCGGTTCGCTCATCGAGCGCATCTGGCTGGCCGCCGGGAACCTGGTGCACGACGAGCCACCGATGACCCGGTTCCTGGCCGAGCAGCTCTCCACGGCGCACTGGTTCGATCAGCGCGAAACCCGCGAGGTGCTTGATTGGACCCCACAGGTCAGCCTCGATGAGGGCATGGCCCGGCTGGCCGCGCACTATGGCGGCACGGGAGCCGAGGAAACCTCCTAAACGCGGGGAACATCGCCGCGGCATCCGCCCGATCCGGTGCACACCGGCAAACGCCGGTTTTCCTGCGATAATTCTGCCCATGGACAAAATGCGGCAGACCTCTAAGCGCGACACCTCCCGGCGTGTGGCCTCCTATGCCGTGGCCATCCTGGGCGTCGTGGGATTGCTCTCCGCCGCTTCGCGTCCCTTGCGCGGCATGCTGGCTGACCTGCTGCAGGTCGTCCCCTTCGTGGTGCCGCAATCGGCCGCCATCACGCTGGTCTTCGTTTCCTTCAGCCTGCTGTTCACCGCCCGCGGATTGCGCCGGGGACAGCGTCTGGCGTGGGCCATCGCCATGGTGCTGCTGCTGGTCTCAAGCATCCTGCACATGGTGAAGGGCATCGATTTCGAGGAAGCCACGCTGTCGCTGGTCGCCGTCATCTGGCTGGCCACCAAGTACAAGGCCTTCCCCGTGCTCCCCAGCCGCGCCGTGGCCATACGGGCGGCTGTCATCGGGGTCGTGGGCTCGGCGACGGTGCTGGCCATCGCCACGGGCCTGGCCATGAGGGCGGATCGGCGGCACCGCCGCGACTTCGATGACACGGTGGATGCGCTGGTGCATGGGCTCGGCGGAAAAAACCACCTGCCCATCGACTTCGGTGGCCACTTCGCGGTCCCGGTGCTCATCGCCATCGGGTTGTGCGTCCTGGGAACCGTCCTGTGGCTGCTGATCTCCCCCCGTGCCCCCACCCCGCTGACCGGTTCGGCCCACCACGCCGAACGCGAACGCGCCAGGGTCTTGTTCACCGCCCACGGAGGCGGAACACTGGACTACTTCGCCTTGCGCGATGACAAGCAGTGGTTTTTCACCGGACACTCGATGGTGGCCTACACCGTGAAAAACGGTGTCTGCCTGGTCTCCCCCGATCCCATCGGGCCGCTTGGGGAGCGTCAGCCCACGTGGGCGGAGTTCATGATGTTTGCCGAGCGTTCGGGCTGGTCGGTCTCGGTGCTCGGCGCAGCGGCCGGTTGGCTGCCCGTTTACGAGTCCTCGGGGCTGCGCAGCGTGTACATCGGTGACGAGGCCGTGGTGGATTGTCCCTCATTCACCCTCGAGATCCCCGCGATGAAATCCCTGCGCCAGGCCCATCGACGGGTGGGGCGCAGCGGCTACACCACCGATTTCCTGGACCCGGCGACGTTGGATCCCTCCGTGCGCGAGGAACTGGTGGCCCTGTCCACCCAAAGCCGGCGCGGGGACGCCGAACGGGGTTTTTCCATGACCCTGTCCAGGCTGTTCGATCCGGAGGACAGCGGACTGCTGCTCATGATCGCCCGCGACGGCGCCGGAGCCATCCAGGCCTTCATCCAGTGGGTTCCGGCCAGTGGCATCGAGGGCTGGTCGCTGGATGTGATGCGTCGATCGACCGCCCCGGATTTGCCCAACGGCATCATGGACTTCCTGATCACCGAAACCATCCACCACGTCGCGGCGACCGGCGGCCGCGGCCTGGGCCTGAACTTCGCGATGTTGCGCCGGCTGGTGGCCAGTGAGCCCGAGGGCCGCCTGGCCAAGGCCTCCCAGTCGGTCCTGCAGCGCGCCTCCCAACGCACGCAAATGGAGTCGCTGTACAAGTTCAATGCCAAATACCGCCCGGAGTGGGTCCCGCGCTACGTCGTTCTGGGCGCACTGGAGGAACTGGCCACCCAGGGGTTCGTGATCGCCACCGCCGAGGGCATCACCGAGATCCCGGTGATCGGCCGATTCATGGGACGCGCAGGCCAATGACGCTCGCACTGCTTGCCGCATTGGTGGGAACCCTGGGCTACGGAGCCGGTTCGGTGCTTCAGGCCGCCGGTGCGGCGAAGGCCACGGGGCCCTCCGTGGTGTTCCAGCCGCTGTACGTCGTGGGCCTGTGTTGCGATTCAATCGCCTGGCTCGCTTCCCTGGTGGCACTGCAGGGCCTTCCCCTCTTTGCCGTCCAGGCGCTGCTGGCCGGTTCGCTGGCGGTCACCGTGGTGCTGGCGCGGATCTTTTTGGCCGCCCGCCTGGGCCGGCGCGACGCGATCGCCATCGGCGCCGTCGGCCTATCGCTGGTGGTCATCGCCGCGGCCGCCGGTCCCGAATCGGCGAGCATCCCCCCTGCCTGGTTAACGCCGGTGCTCCTGATCTCCTTGGCCAGCACCGGTGTTGCCTTGCTGGCCTTTTACAAGGTTGGCCGGCAGATGCTGTTGGCGGTGGTTGCCGGTCTGGCCTTCTCCGGGGCCGCGCTGGGCGCGAGGTCCCTGGTGGGAATCGATTCCCCGGTCCAGGTCCTGGGCCAGCCCGCCGCCTGGTCCATTGCCGGGTTCGGGATCATCGGCGTCATGGCCTATGCGCGCTCGCTCGAACGTGGCGCGGTGGGACCGGTGACCTCGGTGCTCTGGGTGATCGAAGTGATTCTCCCGGGGGCAGTGGGGGTCGCCGTCCTTGGTGACGGTGTGCGCCCCGGTTGGGCGATCCCCGCCTTCCTGGGGCTGGTGGTCGGGCTGGCTGCCTGCGTCGTGCTGGCGATGTCGCCCGCGCAGCCGGAGGCTTGAGCGTGTCTCACTGCCGGGAAAGTTCGCGTGAGGCAAAAACCAGTGCGTAGGGCAGGCCCGCCCGCACCTCGGACCATGTGTGGCCCTGGCCCTTGTTAATCCGGAAATAGACCGTTTGGCCACGGTCCTTGAGTTGCGTGGCCAGCTTCTGGACACGTGGAATCCCGCTTCGATCACCGTTGTCAAGGTAGAAGGCCTGGGGGTGCGTGAACTTCAGTGTGGGCAGGTAGTCGCTGGGTGAGTGCGCACGGAAGGCGGCTTCATTGCCGTTGAAGGCAACCCGCCCGCCTTGGCCGGGATTGCCGTAGCCCTCGAACGCAATGATGATCCCCCAGATGTCCTGATGGCGCAGCCCCTGGTCCAACGCACAAAAGCCGCCCGAGGACATCCCCCCGATGACCCTGCCCGTCCGGTCCGCTTGTGTCGGAAACGACTTGTCGATGAAGGGCACCGCCCGGGCGTAGATCCACGACTCGATCTTCGGTCCGTCGATGGCGTCCAGGCATTCGGTGTCGCGCTGTGGGCCTCCGTTGACATCGAAGGACACCACGATCATCGGCTTCACCAGTTTCTGGTCCACCAGCGTGTCCATCACAGTGTCGGTCTGCGCGGCGGCAAACCAGTCGGCAGCCGTTCCCGGATGGCCGTGTATGAGGTAAAGGACAGGGTATCGGGTCCTTCCGGAGGGGTCGTAGCCCGCAGGGGTGTATACCCAGGCGTTGCTTGCTGGCACGCGAATTGACGCGTCCCCGGGCATCCTCACGGTGAAGACCGCACTTTGTTCCAGCCGGAGAAAAGATCCTGACGGAGCCGAGCCGGTGTCCTGGCCAGTCGCTGCGGTGATGACGCGGTTGGCCGCGGTCAGATTGGGTACGTAGCCGGCGTAGGCGTTGGAAAGGAAGGCGGTGGCAACCAGCAGCAAGACCAGGGATCCAGCGATGCGTGCCGCGGCGCCGGACCAGAATCGGGCATGCGATCTGCGCTGTCCCCTCCGCGTCGGACGTTGGCACTTCAAGGGGTAATGAAAAACCAACAGGAAAACTACCAGCAACAGGCACGCGAGCGTCACCAAGGAGGCGAACCACCAAGATGACAACCATGTCGAATCGCCCATGTTGGAAAGCACGGAATCGGGGATGTTGATGGGTGGAACATCGGGTGAGGCAGATCGTTGGAGCACGGTGGTTCCTGCGTTCGTGGTTAGTTGGCTGCACACCCTTGGTTCCTGAACGCCAGCGTCACAGAAAACTTTGATGAGCACAAGATCGCGGGGTGGTCTCGAAGCAGTGCGCCCGACCTAGCGCCAGTCCGTCGCGGACACTCGGAGCCCACACTGAGGGTTCGCAAATCAGGGCGATGATGGTGATCCCGCGGCCTTGCTTCACGCCGGACCTGGGTTTCTGCGTGGATGCGGCCCCTCCTCAATGCTGCTGCCCGCGGAGTTCCTCGGAGGCAAAAAGGAGTGCATAGGGCAGACCCGCCCGCACTTCGGACCACGAATGCCCTTCCCCCGCGTTGACCCGGTAATACACCTTCTGTTGACGTTGTTTCAATTGCTCTGCCAAGCCCTTCACCCGTTCCAGCCCGTCCCCCTCACCGCTGTCCAGGTAGAAGGCCTGGTGGTGCACGAACTTCATCGTCGGTATGTACTCTTCGGGGGAATGGGCCTTGATTTCGGCCTCGTTGTCCCCGAAGGCATCTTCACCTCCGCTGCCTGGCTCACCGAAACCCTCGAAGGCAATGATGGTGCCCCAGGTTTCCTGGTGGCGAAGTCCTTGGTCCAAGGCGCAGAAGCCGCCGGCCGAGAATCCTGCCAGTATTCGGCCCTCACGGTTGGCCTGCGTCAAAAAGAGCTTGTCAATGTGCGGTACGGCGCGGGAATAGAGCCAGGATTCGACCTTGGGCCCGTCACTGGAATCCAAGCACTCGGTGTCGTACTTGGCCGCGCGGCTGATATCCAGCGACACAACGATCATGGGCACGACGAGGCGCTTGTGCACCAGATTGTCCATGGTGTCACCCGTTTTGCCGTAGGTGAACCAGTCCGATGCCGTGCCCGGGTAACCGTGGATGAGGTACACGACGGGGTAACGGGTTTTCCCCGTGGCGTCGTATCCCGGGGGCGTGTAAACCCACGCGTCAGCGGCCGGTATCTGCAGGTTCTCATCCGCAGGCATCGACACCACCGACACCGTGCCCTGCCCCGAAGGTGCCGTGTCGGCCGGTGGGCCCGGCTGGCTGCCTTGGCCCGCCGCCGCCGACATGATGCGTCTGGCTGTGGTGAGGTCGGGGACGAAATCGCCGGCGGAATTGACGATGAACGCCCCGGCGATCAACGCCAGAACCATGACCCCGGCAATCCGGGAGGTGGTACCGGAGCGAAAACAGGCTTTGGAACCGTTTCGCCTCCCATGCGTTGATCGATCCCGCGCGAGCGGGCAGCGGAAGGACAGCAGGAACCCGGCCAACAGCACACATAAAATCGTCACCGCGGTGGCCAGCCACCAGGACGATAACCACATCGATCCGTGGACGCTGGACAAGACCGGATCAGGAATAGTGATGCGCTGAACCTCATCGGACGAAAATGCTTCAAACACCGTGTCTCCTGAACAGGAAAATCACTGGTACGTTGCCAGAAGCTCCTATGCGCCAAGCCAAACAGAAAGTGCATACACATACAACGTTTTGTCTTCATTCGGTGCGAACACCAAGCAAACCCCGCTCATATCCACAGCAAATTTCCGCTGAAGCCTTCTGTGCTGTGATGCCACTTTCCCCTGGCGCACGCGCACGGGAAAGTGGCACTCAATGTCCCGGAAATGGCAGGCAACAATCCGCACAGTCGCTGCAGCTGGCCACTGAAGCGTGGATCGTTTGTCCCTTAAGCGGTCGCGGCCAGCGTGACCGTGGGTCAGCGGCTTTGGCCGTCTAGCTGCCGGGAGGCAAAGACCAGCGCATGGGGCAGACCGGCGCGGACCTCGGACCAGCTGTGCCCCACGCCCGGGTTGATGCGGTGGTGGAGGAATTGGCCGCGATCATCGAGCAACCTGGCCAGCTTTGCCACGCGCGCGCGTCCGAGCCGGTCCCCACTGTCCAGGTAGAACGCCTGAAGATGCGTGAACACCATCGTGGGCACGTAGGAACTTGGCGTATGCGCCCTGATAGCCGCGCGGTCTCCCTTGAATGCGAGGCGTCCACCGCGGCCGGGGTCCCCATAGCCCTCGAAGGAAAGGATGGTGCCCCATGTGCCCTGGTGGCGCAGGCCTTGGTCCAGGGCGCAGTAGCCGCCAGCCGAGACCCCGCCCAGGATCCGCTGGGTGCGTGTTGGATCAGTGGGGTAGGCCCGATCGATATAGGGCAGCACCCGGTCATAGAGCCACGATTCCATCTGTGGTCCGTTCATGGCATCAAGGCAGCCGGAGTCGCGTTGGAATCCCCCGTTGACATCCAGCGAAACCACGATCATCGCTTCGACCAGGTGCTGGGCCACCAGGACATCCATGATCCGGTCGGTTTCCCCGGCGACAAACCAGTCCGCGGCCATGCCGGGGTATCCGTGGATGAGATAGAGGATCGGGTAGCGGGTCTTCCCCGAGTCCTCATACCCCGGTGGTGTGTAGATCCAGGCGTTGGACGCCGGCACACGCAAGGACGGATCGGCCTCGAGGCGAACGATCGACACCTTACCGTGGATGGACCCATCGACTTGGCCGGGTTCACGGTAGCTGTTGCCCATGCGTGTCGCGGCAGCCCAAACGCGGCCTACCGAGCGCAGGTTGGGGATGTAGCTGGTGTACGCGTTGGCCAGCACGGATCCGGCACCCAGTACGGACAAGAAGCACCCGAAAATCCGTAACGCGGCATGGACCCGAATGCGGGGACCTTGAGTGCGCGCCCCTGGGAGGTCGAACATTTTCCCGCCGGTGCGACGTTTGCCCACCGCCAGACGCACCGCCAGCAACAGGCAGGCCATGCTTTCGGGCACGGCAAGCCACCAAGAAGCCATCCACGCCGAACCCCTCAGGGCGCGAAGCACCGAGTCAGGGATGAGCTCTGGCGACGCTTGATGTGCTGCGGACGACTCGTTCATTGTGGCTCCTGAACCCGGAATACAAGCGGTACGTTGCCAAAGGCTCCGGGACTGCCAGCTTCACACGCAAAGCCCCGCTCCCACAAGAGACCGAAGTCCCGCCCACTTCGCCTCAGTGCGGTCCACACGTGCAGGGAAGGCAACCGGATGATTCATCACGAATCGGCCACGGTACGGTGATCCGCGGTGGTATCGGGGAGCGAAGGGCACATTATTGCATCAAGGCCGTACGCCGTCCACTGGATCCCGTCCTGCCAGCAGCTCCTTGGCACCACGAATAACGCGGAGGCACCCGTTGAGCCACACCGGACAGAAAATCCGCACCCGAACCACGGCACTCGGAGTTGGCCTGCTGCTGGCGGTGATGTTGCTGGTTCCCGGCGCCCAAAGCCACAAATGGTCCATGCAGGCACAAGGCCCAACAGCTTCGGCGCAAGCAGCCGCCGGTCTCCGCGTCGGTTCACCACGGGGTGCTTCCGCGACGGTGCAAAGAATCGCCGATGGCCGCCGAAGCGCGCTGCTCATCGGAGACTCCCAGTCCGCTGGCGCCGCGAACGTTCCGGGAAACCGCACCTGGCCCCAGGAAGCCCTGCGCTCGGTGGGGTACGACGTTCACTTTGTCGGCGGTGGGGGCCTTGGCTTCGTGGCCTCCAAACGCGGCGGATCACCAAACTACCCAACGGCCTTGAAACAGCACCTGTGGCCCATGCCCGCCGAGCAACCTGCGCTGATCGTTGTCGAAGGAGGCGGGAACGACGCAAGAATCGGGGCCTCCAGGCAAAGAATCCTGCAGGGCGTTGATGAAACCATCAACGCCCTCACGCAGCAGTACCCGGGCTCGCATCTGCTCATGATCGGCACGCTGGCAGGGCTCCCCACGGTGAATGGGAGCAGGCGGGCGTCGGTGGACTCGCTGCTGGGTTCCTATGCCCGTGAGAGGGGCATCGCCTTTGTGGGTGCTGGGGACTGGTTGGCACGGTACGGCCTTGAAGGGCAGCTGGCAGATAGGGTGCACCTGAACCAGGCCGGCCACGATGCCCTGGCGACGGTCTTGGCTTCGCGCCTCAGGGAACTTGGCTTGGCCCCTGGTGATGGCACTGAGCCAGCCATTTCTTGGCAAGGCGCCAAGCCACGAACCAACGAGGTCGGAACAATCCGCTGAGCGGCTTCGGAGTCCGGACTCATATTGTCACCATGGGCAGGATCATCTTGACCACGGCGCCGCCGGCCGGCCCGGATTCGATCACTACCTCGCCACGGTGCAGCACCGCGATTTCGGCAACCAAGGCCAGGCCAAGGCAATCATGCCCCTGATTCGGACCAGAGCCAACAGTGCGTTATCCATGGCTTGGAGCTCCCTCTAGTACTGTTTGCTCCCTTGTCCAGCTGCCGGTGGTCAACATGTCACCGTTGGCATCAATGAGACGTGCGGCGATGCTGTTGGCGGTGAAGCGGCCCGGAGCGGCAAGCCCTTTCACGATTCCCGCGGTGCTGTACGCGTTTGCCAGCAGGCAGATTTCCGGCGCCGGCAGCCCAAACCGCGGATCCAGGATGTGGTGGACCTCGCGGCACCGGTGCTGCCAGCGCCGCTTTTGCGTGCTCGAGGGCGACCTTCTGGGCCGGATCCGTTTCCAGGTCCTGGACCAAGACCTGCCAACCTCCTGCCGGTGCGTGACCGGCCAATGCCAGATCCCCGCCCAAGCACACCAGCACGCCACTACCCGTTTGTTCGGCCACCGCCGCAACGGCCAGATCCGCGGCATCCGCCTTGGCTGTCGCCCCCAGGTCAAGCCGCAGGTCCGCGGGGACCATGAGCATATTCCCCTGAAGGCGCACGCGCTTCCACCCGGGAGTTCGGCGAACCATCGGCTCGTAGAGGTTTTGGATGCCCCGGGGATGGAGTTGGACGGATGTGAGGTCACGGTCGTATCCGAGGTTTTCCAGGTCCCTGCCGAGGGCGGGATCCACGGCTCCCCCGGTCCAGCAGCTTGCGGCGCACCAAGCGGGCAAGGATGGGGCTGATCGCTGCACCTGCGGCCAAGGAGGGTTGAACGCGCAACAGTTCCGACTCCGGATCGAAACGACTGCAGGCGCGCTCCACCTTGGCGATGACCTAGAGCACGATCGACTCGGCGACTTCCAGGCAGGCGGGGTTGGTGAGCGTGAGGGAGGCTTCGAGTCCCCACACGGTCCACGAAATGGAGCCGGTCACTTTAGGACCCCGAAGATTTGGCATGCGCGGCGGCGCCGTTGCCCGGCTTCACCAGGCTGGCACTGCGGGAACTTGTGCTGGTGGGAACCGGCTTCTTCAGCTTCGGCGCCTATTTGGCAGCACCAGTTTCGGGGATATAGTTCCCGGGTTGGTCCCGATGCCCTGGTGTGGTGCCGGGGTGGTGGCTGCCTGTGTGCTGGCCGTCGCCGCATCCAGGCTGACCGCACCGAATCCTGCCACGGCCAGGCTGCCGATCGCCGCAACGGTGGTGATTCCGGCTGCGACGCGCTTGCCGCTGTTATGGGTGCTCATGGAATACTCCGTTTCGATGAATGTGCCTTGCTCTAGATCCAATGATCCCCACGTTTTCTGTGTGGTTACTTAGCCGGCGGCTTCCCCTCCAGCAGCCCCTGTCTTGTGGCCGGCTGAACCGCGCCGCCACCACGCAACAATGCATCCAGTCATGCCGGGTATAGGAGCACACCCCGGCAGTGCGGTGTTGGCATGCCGATCTGTGACTCCGAGTCGGACGGCTGCCCCAGAATCCACGAAGCAGACGTTGGTTTCATTGCGGGCACTCCTCCAGGCTTCGTTGACGTCTTCCACGACCTAGTCGGAGAACTCTCAGGTGTCCTTTAAACAGCGGCAGCGGAAGCTGCCCCCTGCGCCGCGGGAGGTGAAAATATCCGTCGGTTGCCTAAACCCTGCGACAGTCGGGGCTACCGATACCCGGATCCTGGCCCGTACCGGAGAGTCCCGTAGTCCCGACCGGCATCCGCTGAGTCTCTACATGGGCAATACCTAAGATCCCGCGCTACGGTAATAGCCACGGCCAGACCCCGACCACCAACATGACATGCCTCCAAAGGCGCTCCGTCACTCAAAGGAGAATCTTTCGATGCCAACCAACCAAGAACAAGGCCACGCGGCTCAGTTGCTCAGCAAGCCAGCCCGGCCGCGTCCGGATACAAAACCCGCACTGATGGTGACGTGGGCCGTTGAACAAGAGTTCGGAGGCATGACCGCCATGTGCCTCAAACGAGCCGGACTTTTCCACGATCGCGGCGTTCCAAGCGCCATCGTCACCTTCGACGCCAATCCCCAGCTGGATTCAACCCGGGCGGCTTTGAGAGCAAGCCAAAGGCTACACAGCGAGGTTCCGTTGCTGAACCTGCACGAGTACTATGCCGAACGCCCGGAAAACAAAAATCCCGATTCCACGCCCATCGGGAACGACTCATCGATCCCGTGGACGGAATCAACACGTCTCCACCGGTCTCTCGACGGCACGGTCCTCCAAATCAGCTACACCGCTCAGGGGAACGACAAGCTGCTCCGACGTGAATACCTGCGGAGCGACGGCACCACCTATCTGGTTGACAGCACGTTGCCCGCTCCGCATGATCCCACGAAGGTCTTCAGGTTGATCCACCTTCTGGCTTCCGACGGCACGTTGGAATACGAATTCACCAGTGCGGCCCGGCTGTACCGCCATTGGCTCAGCGAACTGGTCGAGCGGACGAACGCGGATGTGATCATTGACAGCAAGTTCGCCGCCGGGTTCCTGTATGCCTGGGAGCATCCACATGCCCTGAAATTCGTCAATTTCCACAGTACGCATGTTGCCGCCGGCCAAGACCCACTGACCGGCATGCTGTCCTCGGCCCATTCGAAGATCATCGAGAACAGGGATCTCTGGGATGGCATCACCTTCCTGACCGAATCCCAGCGCAGCGCTTTCATTAAACGATTCGGCAACGGATCCAACACCTTGGTCATCAGCAACCCCGTGGATCGGCCGCGCTCCTTGCCTGCCTTCGAGACCCGCAAACCCGGCAAGGTGCTCCATGTGGGGCGGTTCACCAAGGGCAAGAATATCTCCGCCGTGATTGACATCGTCGACGCGGTTGCCCGGGCTGGTATACCGGTCCATCTGGATCTGGTCGGTGACGGGGAGCAGCGCGAGGCGTTGGAGAACCACATCGTCGAACTCGGGATCCAGGACCTCGTGAGCTTCCACGGTCACGTCAATGATGTACCGCACCAACTGGAATCCGCACGTGTCTTGTTGTTGTGCAGCAAATTCGAGGGGCAGTCCCTGGCCGTCCTCGAAGCCCAAGCCCACGGCTGTGCGCCGGTCGCCTACGACGTTGATTTCGGCCCCCGGGACGTCATCGAAAACGAACGCAACGGGTTCCTCATCCCCTACGGGGACGTAACCTCCGCAGCCGCGGCGGTGGCCAGGTTGCTAGGCGATGACACGCTTTGCTCCGCAATGTCGGTGCAAGGCCATGAAACGGCGAAACACTTTGGCAGTGATCAGATATTCGACCAATGGCAGGAATCGCTGAGCCGTGCCCGGGCGAACAAGAAAACGCGAGAGGCGTTGGCTTCCAGCAAGGCCTATCTGAGCGGCATGAAGCTTCACCCCGATGGCGATGTCGACCTCGAGGTGGCCGTTGACACCGGCTCCGCAGAGCTGACCGGGCTGCTGCTAATCGCCTGTGAGCGGGGCACCGATGCCAACAAGGGCAAGCACTATGAACCGTATTCAGCCACGGAGGGTGTTTATAGCTTCAGAGTCCCTGGATCGCTGCGCGCCGATCTTTCCGGATCGGACGCGGTGGACATCAGCGTGGTCATGGATGTTGGCGGCTTGAGCCGATCCATCCGCCTTGGCACCAAGGACCGCCTTCGCTCAACTCCGTATTTCACGGTCCATGGAAACCTGAGTTTCAAGTGAATGCCGTCGCAACGGTTTTCACAGGACCCACCGATGGATCCCCGACGGCCCGCCCAGGCGTTGCCCTGGGACAACACCAAGGAAGTAGTTGATGAGCATGAAGCAATGGCTGGGCAGACAGCTCAAGTCCGCCATCCGTTCCAAGCAGGGTGTGCGCACCCGAAGGTGGCTGGGAATCGGACCGGCAACAGTGGCCAACCAGGAAATCGACCACATCCCGGTTCCCGGCGAAGTCGTCATCTATTTCAGTGACGTCGTCTCCAAGGCCTACCAACTTCAGCAATGGCTCCCGACGCTGGAACAGCTCCATGAACGCCACGGAGTGGTCCTGGTGTTCCGCAAGGTCCCGACCCTTCGGCATTTTCGCAAGTTGACGGCACTGCCGAAGATTTTTGTGCGCAGGCTTGATGATCTCGTGAGCCTTTACGATTTCAACGACTTCAGGATTTGCCTCTACGTCAACAACGGTATGGCAAACTTCCAGTCCCTCAGTGCCGCACGGCTGGTCCATGTCCACATCAACCACGGGGAGAGCGATAAGCTCTCCATGGTCTCAAACCAGGCAAAGGCCTATGACAAGATTTTTGTCGCCGGACCGGCGGCCGTCGAACGCCATAAATCGGTGCTGGTGGACTTCGACCTGGGCCACCTGCTCAGCGTTGGGCGGCCCCAGCTGGATCAAGAGTTCGAAACCCCGCTCGCCCCCTACCCGGGGCAAACCATCATGTATGCCCCGACGTGGGAAGGGGAGAATGAGGCCAACAACTACACCTCCATGGATCTTTTTGGTGAGAACATCGTCCAGGCCCTGTTGGACCTTCCCGAGACCCGGGTAATCTACAAACCGCATCCTCGCATCGTGACCTCGATGAACCCTGCCATTTCCGCGGCGCACCTGCGGATCCGAGAGCTGATCGACGAGCGGAACACGACCGGAGCCCAGCATGTGCTGGCGGAGGAGGAGAACATCCTGGCCCTTTTCGAGGGTGTCGATGCGCTGGTGACAGATATTTCCAGCGTTGGCCTGGACTACCTCTACCTGCATCCCGACCGTCCCTTGGTTCTCACCGACCGCCGCAACGACCTGAAGGCTCTGAGCCGGGAGGCACCGATCAGCACGGCGTGCCCGGTGATCAACGAATCCTCACAGGAGTCGATCCTCGCCGGGTTCTCGACACTTTTGGACACGACGTCCGCCGAGGAGCGAATTGAGATGCGCGCCTTCTACTTTGGCGATCGCCCCAAGGGCGCCTCCACCATTTCGTTCCTCGAGTCCATCGATTCCTTGATCCGCAACCGGGAAGACCAGTTGCGTGCTTACGAGTTCCATTCCAATGCCGCGGAGTCTACCGAGGACGAATAATCCGAGATTCGGCGCCTCACGGTTTCTTCCCGCCTTACACCGCGAGCTTGCCACGTTCCCCGGTGCGGATCCTGATTACTTCCTCAACATTGGTGACCCATATCTTGCCGTCCCCCGCGGTGCCGGTGTTTGCGCTTAAAATCAACACTCCCAGGATCTCGTCGCAGTCCTCCTCGGGAACCAGGACTTCCACCCGGACCTTAGGCAGCGCGTCAACGGTATATTCCGCGCCACGGTAGACCTGGGTACGTCCGCGCTGGCGACCGTATCCGCTGGCCTGACTGATGGTCATCCCCTGCACTCCAAAGGATCCCAGGGCTTGGGTGATCTGATCTGTCTTCTCTGGTTGGATAATGGCTGTCACGAGCTTCATGCGTTGGCGCCTTTCTTGGCGGGTAGTGCTTCAGCACCGGTACGGGCACCCTTCAGGTGCCCCGAGGTAGCCGGGTGTGGCACGAACGGGCCTCCGGTGCCCAATCCGCCGAACTCGTAGCCGGTTTCCGCGTGCTGCATCAAGTCGATGCCCGCGATCTCGTGTTCCGTGGTCACCCGGAACCCGATGGTCTTGTGGATCGCCACACCAATGATGGTCGTCATCACCGCGGTGAATCCCATGACCATGACGCACGCGACCAGCTGTGCCCAGAGCTGGGTGAATCCACCACCGTAGAAGAGCCCAGCACCACACCGGTCCACGGGAAGCGCGATGAGGCCCAGGGCAATCGTTCCGATCAGGCCCGAGACCAGGTGCACGCCGAGCACATCCAGGGATTCACCGCAACCCCAGCGGTATTTCAGCCCAACGGCCCATGCCGAGACGATACCGGCGATCATTCCCAGCCCAATGGCGGCCGAAGGAGTGATGTTGGCGCAGGCAGATGTGATGGCCACCAATCCGGCGACGGTTCCGGAAGCTGAACTCAGGGACGTGCCGTGGCCATCACGAATTCGCTCGACCAGGGTCCAGCACAGCAGCCCAGCAGCGCGACAGCCGGGTCAACGAGGGTGTTGACCCAAATCAGCCCGGCTTCCTGAGCTGTGCGGGCGCCTCGCCTGTTGAAGCCGAACCATCCGTACCACACCAGGCTGTCCCCAGCATGACGAAGGGGATTTTGTGCGGGCGTTGGCTGGGGTACTTACCGTGCCCACGACGCTTTCCAAGAATCTGGGTAAGGACGTGCACGGCAACGCCTGCATTGATGTGCACCACGGTACTGCCAGCGAAGTCGACGGCCTCCCCCGCGGCCTTTTCCATGGCGCCCTCGGCCCCCCAGGATGCCGCCGCCCCACACCCAGAAGGCGATCGGCGCGTAGACCACGCTTACCCAGACGGGAACGAAGACCAGCCACGCGCTGAATTTGGCACGGTCCGCCACGGTACCGGAAATCATAGCCACGGTGTTGATCGCGAACGTAGCCCGCGGCTTGAAGGCCGTCGGATCCGATCAGATGCCGCAAATCGAAGCCACCGGCGGGGTTCCCGCGAAGGCCTCCAAGGCTTTAATCCCCGCCGGCCAGTGCATTGCCCCAGAGCACCCACACCACGGCAACTAGCGCCAGGGCGGAGAAACTCATCATCATGTACAGCACACTTTTGGCTCGGTCATGCCTCCGTAGAAGAAGGCCAAGGCAAGGGTCATCAACATCACGAGTGCGGCACTTACCAGCCTCCACACCGGGATCGTTGTTAGCTCCATTTCGAACGCCTCCGTTGAATCGATCGCGGGTACGTCCCGCTTGATTCAATGGTGGGCCGTGAATGTTTCGTTTCCCTTGGCCCTCCGCTTCATCCGCTTAACCAAAACGGTGATCAGGTAGACGCGGGGTGGCCAGCAGGTTTCGACGTCATTTCCGAAAATTCCGGGGCAAAGCGGAAGGCGGCCACGTTTCGTACGTGGCCGCCTTCCGCTTCATGATGTGGGCTCTAAGCCCGATACAGCGTCCTAGTCAAGCAAGGCGTCGACGAACGCAGCCGCGTCGAACGGGGCCAGGTCGTCGGGACCTTCGCCCAATCCGATGAGCTTGACCGGAACACCCAGCTGGCGCTGGATGGCCACGACGATGCCGCCCTTGGCGGTTCCGTCGAGCTTGGTCAGGACGATGCCGGTGACGTTGACCACCTCGGAGAAGACCTTGGCTTGGTTCAGGCCGTTCTGGCCGGTGGTCGCGTCGAGCACCAAGAGGACCTCATCGACCGTTGCCTTCTTTTCAATGACACGTTTGATCTTGCCCAGCTCATCCATCAACCCGACCTTGTTCTGCAGGCGGCCGGCGGTGTCGATCATGACAATGTCGACTTCCTGGTCGATGCCTGCCGATACCGCTTCGAAGGCCACGGAGGCCGGGTCCGCCCCGTCAATGTCGGACTTTACTGTGGGGACGCCAACCCGGTCGCCCCAGGTTGCCAGCTGCTCGGCAGCGGCAGCGCGGAACGTGTCGGCGGCGCCAAGGATGACATCCTTCTCCTCGGCCACGAACACGCGTGCCAGCTTGCCGATGG
Organism: Paeniglutamicibacter antarcticus; assembly: GCF_039544305.1. NCBI lineage: Bacteria > Bacillati > Actinomycetota > Actinomycetes > Micrococcales > Micrococcaceae > Paeniglutamicibacter > Paeniglutamicibacter antarcticus. The sequence goes on along the minus strand of NZ_BAABLK010000020.1, from coordinate 15,370 downwards.
TGGTGGTCTTTCCGACACCGTTGACGCCAACGACCATGATCACGTTGGGTCGATCGGCATGGCGGACCGGGATGAAGTTTCGGTCCATGGACGGGTCGACCAGTTTGAGGAGTTCCTCTCGCAGCATGTCATGCACGTGCTGCGGATCGCGGCTGCCAGCAATCTTCACACGCTCACGCAAGGCGTCAACGAGCTCAAGAGTCGGCTCCGTTCCCAAATCCGCAAGGAGCAGGGTCTCTTCGATCTCGTCCCAGACGTCTTCATCGATCTTGTCCTGGCTCAGCAGCGCCAGCAGGCCCTTGCCCAGGACATTGTTCGATTTGGTCAGTCGCGAGCGCAGGCGCGCCAGTCTTCCCTGGACGGGATCGGGGACGTCGGTAGGTACAAGGACCTGGCCGGCAGTTTCGTCGACGACATCGATGTCCGGGGCGTCGGTCGGTGCCGATACCTTGGGGGGTTCGGTGGAGGGTGCATCTGTAGTGAGCGTGGGCGAAGGGTCGTTGGCATCACGCGGACCGGTGTACGTTCCCTTGGGCGCCTTGCGGCCCCGTACAAGGAAGAAGGCAGCACCAATACCGATGACGGCAACCACCGCAACGAGGACAATGATCAAGTTAAATTGTTCTGACACCGTCCAAGCTTCTCACAGTCTAAACTTGTCTTACTTATGCCTAAGAATGCCTCGACTTCCAATGACCCAGAAAACCCGGTTGCCCGGGATTCTCCTAAATTGCCGTCGGTCCCCCGAGAAATCCGCGTCCTTGTCGCGGCCGCCTTCGTTGTCGCGCTTGGATTCGGGCTCATTGCCCCGATCCTTCCCCAATTTGCCACAAGCTTTAACGTGGGGGTTGCCGCAGCCAGCGTGATCGTAAGCATCTTTGCTTTCGCCCGGCTGATCTTTGCCCCCGTGAGTGGAAAGCTGACCGACAAGTTGGGCGAGCCCACCGTTTACGTCACCGGTGTCCTGATTGTCGCAGCCTCAACCATCCTGTGCGGCTTCGCACAGTCATATGTGCAGCTGCTCATTTTCCGTGGGCTCGGTGGTCTTGGTTCGACCATGTTCACGGTCTCGGCGATGGCCTTGATTGCCCGGATGTCGCCGCGGGAAATCCGGGGCCGTATTGCCGGGCTCTATTCTGGTTCGTTCCTGCTGGGCAACGTCGCAGGCCCGGTGCTGGGCTCCTTTGCCGCAGGCATGGGCTTCCGTATTCCTTTCTTCATCTATGGCGGCGCCCTGGTCATAGCCGCATCCATCGTCTATTTCTCTCTTTCGCATTCACGCCGCGTGACGCAAAAGTCACCGGCAGAGACGGCGGTGGTTGTTGAACGCATTCCGCTGGCCGAAGCGTGGGGAGCGGCTTCCTTCAAAGCAGCATTGGTTTCCGGATTCACCAATGGCTGGATGGCCTTCGGCGTCAGAATTTCCCTGATCCCTCTGTTCGCCGTGGCCGCTTTCGCATCGAACGGGACGTTGTTGTCCGGTCTCGCCTTGGCGATCTTTGCCGTGGGAAACGGCGCTGCCTTGACGGTTTCGGGGAGGCTCACCGACGCCTTCGGACGCCGCCTCCCCATCATTGTGGGATTGTCTATCGCTTCGTTGGCCACAGCAACCATCGGCTGGGTGGACAACGTCCCCACGTTTATCGTTCTGTCTGTGATCGCCGGTATTGGTACCGGCCTGATGGGACCAGCCCAGCAAGCCGCTATCGCCGATGTGGTGGGTCAAGGACGAAATGGAGGCAAGGTCTTGGCGACATTCCAGATGGCAACCGACTTCGGTTCCATTATTGGACCGATCATCGCAGGGGTCGTTGCCGACCAAGTCGGCTTTGGATGGGCATTCACGGTCAGTGGTGCCTTGGGGTTCTTAGGAGTGGTTGCTTGGCTTCTGGTCAAAGAAAAGAAGGTAGAGCTAAGCATAGATGCGCCGGAGCACAGATAGCAGGGCCAGTCACGGTTCATGAAGATTCTCACGCAACCGTAAGAGCTACTTCTCGGCGGCTTCCAGCGTGGAGCTGCGAACGCTGAAGTACCCATTCTTGGTCATGTATGGTTCCAGGAGTTTGCCTGCACTGAAAGAACCTTCTTCGGAAGCCAGACGCCGGTTGGGACCTCGCAGATCGCCTATGAACGCGTGGACAAAGAAGTCGAAGGTCGTGTCCCCACGGAGTACGCCCGGAAGTTCCCCGGAAAATACGCCGTTCTCGACCCGGAGAATTGCTTCGGCATGAACGTTGCCGCGCTTACCTCGCTGCTCAGCAGAAATTTTGATCCTCTCAATGCCCTCGCCAGACGCCCGCCCCGTGAGAAACAAGTTTCCATCAACGGTTGTGGCCCCTGAAACAGATACCGTTTGTGTCAATTTTGCTTCTATTTCATTTGTCGCAAGGACAGCTCCTATATCTCCTCGGCGAATCGCTTCAGTCTTGGCGTGATGGATATCACTGAGGCGTAAAGAAAGTTCTCCCGGGATGATTGAATCGAGCAGTGCGGAGTGCGCCTCCAGCCATTGGGCTTGGATCTTATGGGAGTATCGCTTGAAACGAGGAGGTACATAGATCTTCAAACCCTTGCGTGTCCACAGGGAAAGGAGCATGGCATCTGCCAAGTCTTGGTTCTTGGCCATGGACTTGATGATGGCAGCGATCTTGCCGATGGAATCCGAGTATTCCTGGGGCACGAGCGGACGGTAGCTGATGTTGGAGCCATCCGCGCGCTGACGCAGGCTGTAGAAATCGGAATCCGCGATGACACCAATACCTTTTGCTTTTAAATAGCACGCCACCATGAACATGCCGTCTTCGAGCCTCACTGGCTCCTCGGCAAATCGAAGTTGATTTTGCTCGATGAGTGAGCGCGCCACCAATTTTTGTGGCGTCATCGACTTCAACGCCTGCAATGGAGTGACCGACGGATCGGTCTTGGAATAAAGGCTTGAGGTTTGTTTTCGGCCACCGATGCCCACCACCTTTGGCATGACGACGTCCAGCTTGTTTGCTTCAGCAAAATCAACCATTCTCCGCAATGCCTGCGGAGCCAGAAGGTCATCGGCATCGGCAAAGAACACATACGTACCCCGGCTGTGCCCCAGCGCCACGTTTCGTGGCTTGCCTGCCCAACCGCTATTGGCCTGGTGAAAGACTCGGATGTGGGGGAAGCGTGTGGCGTACTCATCCAATATCGCTCCGCTGGTATCCGTTGATCCATCATCAACGGCAACCACCTCGAACTCGTCGCTCGACATGTCCTGGGCGACAAGACTGTCAAGCATATGTGGAAGGTAGGTTTCGGTGTTGTACACAGGCACGATAACGCTGACCATGATCCCGGAGGAATTCATCGGTCGGCTGTCCCGCCTTACGGTAACGGCCTTTGAGCCCTTGGAAATCAGTTTTCGAAGTACCATCGGAGTCTTATCCCAAGTCATCATGCGCCTAACCAGAACAGGCTTCAGCAGTCGTAGCGGTGGAAGACCAACTCTAGGCGAGAACCCTCAAAACGAGCCGTTCCCTGGCATGTGCGCTAGAACACAGGGGGCAGGGACGCACCTTACCCGGACCGTTAGGCGCCTTGTGCTGGGGCCCGGTCGATGCGCTGGCTGATCACCGTGGAGACCCCGTCTCCACGCATGGTCACCCCGTACAGGGCATCCGCCACTTCCATGGTGCGCTTCTGGTGTGTGATCACAATGAGCTGGCTGGATTCGCGTAACTCCTCGAAAATCGTGATCAGGCGCCCCAGGTTGGTGTCGTCCAACGCGGCTTCGACTTCGTCCATGACGTAGAACGGGGACGGCCGGGCCTTGAAAATGGCCACCAGCAAGGCGACGGCCGTCAGGGAACGCTCTCCACCGGAGAGCAGCGAGAGACGCTTGATCTTTTTCCCGGCCGGACGTGCTTCGACCTCGATGCCAGTCGTCAACATGTTCTCCGGATCGGTCAACACCAGTCGACCGTCTCCCCCGGGAAACAAGCGCCCAAAAACCCTTTCGAATTGCGCTGCGGTATCGACGTAGGCCTCGGTAAAGACCCGTTCCACCCGCTCGTCAACGTCCTTGATGATCTCCAGCAAGTCCTTGCGGCTCTTTTTCAAGTCTTCCAGCTGGGAGGTGAGAAACTTGTGTCGATCTTCCAGTGCGGCGAACTCCTCCAACGCCAAGGGGTTGACCCGTCCCAAAGCCGAAAGGTCCTTCTCAGCCTTCTTCAACCGTTTTTCCTGTGCGATCCTATCGAATGGAATGCCCGTGGGGACGATGTTGCCATCCTCTTCGACTTCCCGGCGCAGTACCGCCCATTTGTCATCGTCCTCGCCAGACTGCGGCACCGGCAGGTGCGGGCCAAAGTTCCCGATGAGGTGGTCACTGGTCAGCCCCAGCTCTTCGATCGACCTGTTCTCGAGCGCTTCGATGCGTAGGCGTTGCTCCGCACGTGCCATCTCATCGCGGTGTACCGAGTTGGTCAATTCCGCAAGTTCGTGCCCCAACTTGTGCACGCGCCCTCGGACCACGCTAAGTTCCGCATCCAGCTTTTCGCGATTGGCCTGGAACTGCTCGCGTTCATGCTCGGCCATTTCGATGGATACGTCCATGTGGGAAATGACCCGCTCGACTTTGGCCGAGACTTCCCGTGCCGCCAAGGCTTGGTTCTGGCGGATCGCGGCTCGCCGGTGCGCCTCCGCCCTGACCCTGCGCTCGGTATCGGCTGCTCGTTTCAGGGACTCCATGCGAGCCCGCAGCGAGTTGGAGCGTTCCTCCGCACTACGAAGTGCCAAGCGGGCGTCCAGTTCCTTTTGCCGGGCAGCCGAGGCAGCGACGGCCAGCTCATCTCGCGTGTCGGTTGCCGGCTGATGATCTGTGGGAGCATCCTGCGCATTCTCAAGACTTTCCACAAGTTCAGCGAGCTTCTCTTGCTCGACCTCGAGATTCTCCTGCGCAGCTGCTATCTGCGACTCAAGCCGCTGACGCTCTTCGTGCCCCTGCCGCAGCAAGGACCCCAGATGTTCCATCCGTTGGGCGACCGCAGAAATCTTGGCATCCGAGTCGTGCAGCCGGCTCAGCGCCGAAGCCGCAGCTTCTTCGGCCGCCATGAGCTCAATGGTGAGTTCCGCGGCTTCCAGACGCATGGCCTGGAGATCGTTTTCCACCTCATCCAATTCGGCTTCGGTCCCGGTGATTGCCGCGTTCTGTTCGATCAGCGATGGGGCAGCTGTCGTTCCTCCGCTCGCAGTTGCCATTGTCAGGACGTCGCCGCCACGCGTCACCGCACGCAGCATGGGATCGTGTGCCAGCAGCTGTCGGGCTTCGGCAAGATCGGCAACCAGGACCGTGGAGGCCAGCAAGTGGGAAACGGTGCCGGCAAGGATGTCGGGCGTGCTGATGACCTGCAACGCGTGCTTGCCAAGGAGCGGTGCGACTTCCTGGTGTTTCTTGACTTCGAGGTTTCCGCTGACCAAGTGAACCCGGCCAGCGTCGGCTTCCCGGAGCCCGCCAAGGATCGTCAAGGCGTGTTCAAGCTCCTCCACCGCAATGGCCTCGGCTGCCGGGCCCAATGCGGCTGCTACGGCGATCTCATACCCGGCCTCCACCTCGAGGTATTGCGAAAGGCGTCCCAGCAGTCCTTCATGCCCACCGGCAAGAACGTCCTCGGAGGCGTCCTTGCGGACCCCGCCCATGCGCAACGCCTCCACCCGGCCACGCAAGGAACCCAACCGGGTACCTAGGTCTTGCTCCCTGATTCGTTGGGCATCCTTCCTGGATACCAGGGCTTCGTGGCGGTCGGCGGCGTTCTCGTAAGCGGTGTCCAGGTCTTCTTCTCCGTCCTGGACGGAAGCTGCTTGTCGTTCGAGCACCGCAAATTCGTTTGCAGTGGCTTTCCGTCGTGCCGCCCATCCGTTCAGCGACTCGCGCAGTCTGCCTAGCTCCCCCTCCGCGGAGTCCACTTTGCTGCGCGATGCCCCGACCTGGCCACCGAGTCGGGCAAGACCTTCGCGGGTATCTGCGGCCACCCGCAACTCGTTGGTAACGCGCTGTTGTTCCTGGCGCGCTGCTTCCTCGGCGTCGTTCTTGGCTTCGAGTGCTTCTTCCAGGAGCTCCCGGCGCATTTCAAAGTTTTCTTCCATTTCCTCAAGTTCGGTGCCGAGGCGTTCTGCTTGCACCTCCAACCTGTCGGGGTCGCGGCTTCGATCGAATTCAAGGCTGTTGGCTCCCAGTAGGCGCGAGCGCTCAGCTGACAAGGCTCCCAGGGAGCGGAAACGCTCCCGCGTCGATGTCAGTCCGAACCAGAGGTCCCGCGCCTTGTTCAACGCCGGTGTTGCGTGCGCGGCGGCCGCTTCGAGGTTCGTCAATTCCGCCCGGGAGATATCAAGGTAGCCCTGGATAGCTTCCCGGGAGGCTCGTTGGTTCGCCTCGTCGGCGATGTCCTTGTGCAGTGCGGTGCGCAGGATGACGAGATCATCGGCCATGAGTCGTGATTTGGCATCCCGGACGTCGAATTGGACGCTCTGGGCCCGGCGCGCGATCTTGGCTTGTTTCCCCAAGGGGGTGAGCTGGCGGCGTATCTCGCCGGTCAGGTCCTCAAGTCTGTTCAGGTTCCCCTGCATGGCATCGAGCTTGCGGACGGTTTTTTCCCTGCGCCGGCGATGCTTGAGCACTCCGGCTGCCTCTTCAATGAAACCCCTGCGGTCTTCGGGGGTTGCGTGCAGGATCCTGTCCAGCTGTCCTTGGCCAACGATGACATGCATTTCCCGGCCCAGCCCGGAATCCGAGAGCAGCTCCTGGATATCCAGGAGCCGGCAGGAATTGCCGTTGATGGCGTATTCCGAGCCACCTGCCCTGAAGAGTGTCCGGGAAATGGTGACTTCCGCGTACTCGATCGGAAGTGCCCCGTCGGCGTTGTCTATCGTCAGGGAGACGTGCGCACGCCCAAGGGGCGCGCGGGCGGAGGTGCCGGCAAAGATGACGTCTTCCATCTTGCCGCCACGTAGCGTCTTGGCGCCTTGCTCCCCCATGACCCAGGCCAAGGCATCCACGACGTTGGATTTGCCTGACCCGTTGGGTCCGACGACCGCGGTGACACCCGGTTCGAATTCAAAGGTCGTTGCCGAGGCAAACGACTTGAATCCGCGAACGGTGAGTGTTTTCAAATGCACGTGGGCGCGTCCTGGGTATTTGGTGGCTAAAGTGGTCGGAGGGTTGCCTTCCATCCTATCGAGTGACTTCGATTCCATGGCGCAGGTAAAGCCCTCCCATACATATTTCCATCAGCACTGCTAGGAGTAGAGCCCTTGAAGAGCCTTTCGACCATTGATTCGTGGCCGTCACCGCATGCGGCTTCGGCCGTTGTTGCCGCAGACGGTGCAGTCCTGGGTTTGCACGGCGACGCCGATCGCCGTTTTCCTCTGGCCTCGGTGACCAAGTTGCTCAGTTCCTATGCGTTCCTTGTGGCAGTCGAAGAGGGGGCGTTTGAGCTGGAAACACCTGCCGGTCCCGAGAGATCCACTGTCAGGCACCTCCTGGCGCACACCTCGGGCTACGACTTTGCCGAACGCACCGTACGCTTCGCCCCGGGTGAGCGTCGGCAATATTCGAACGTTGGTTTCGAAGTGCTTGCGGAGACCTTGGAAAAAGCCACGGGAATCGGTTTCGCCGACTACTTGGGCGAGGCCGTATTGCAGCCTTTGGGCATGGCTTCGACGAGCTTGGACGGCAGCTCCGCTGCCGACGGGACCTCAACCCTGAACGACCTTGTCCTGTTCGCTGCTGAGCTGCAAAGCCCCACGCTGCTGGACGTCCAAACGCATTCCCAGGCCACTCACGTGGTTTTCCCGGACCTTGCCGGGATATTGCCCGGCTACGGGCGCCAGAAAAACAACACATGGGGCCTGGGCTTCGAAATTCGTTCCACGAAATCTCCACACTGGACCGGTCTAATGAATTCACCGGAGACCTATGGGCACTTCGGCCAGTCCGGGACGTTCCTGTGGGTGGATCCTGCGTTGGAGGCTGCCTGCGTGACGTTGACCGACAAGGACTTCGGCCCGTGGGCCGTTGAAGCATGGACTCCGTTCAACGACGCGGTGGTATCCGAACTCAGAGGCTCCTAGCGACTCGGCGTGCGGCAATTTAGCCTGACGGCCCGTCCCTGAGCTTCTCCGAAACTGCCCACGGGTCATCCGTAAAAACACCAGCCGCGCCGCCGTCGATCAGGTTACTCACTTCAGCAACCGAGTTAACCGTCCAAGGCCAGACCTTGAGCCCAGCCTGTTGCATGGACCGCAGGTATTCGGGACGAACCGAACTTGCGGCCCCCGCAAAATCAATGCCGTTGGTTTTCAGAAGATGAGGATCAGGTTCCTTGTCCCCAAAAAGATAAAGAACATTTAGCCCCATGTCAGCTAATCTTTTACAGATATCAATATCAAAAGACTGAATAACGACGGTATTCTGCAAACCTCTGCCTATTATGGTCCAAGCGAATTCATTGAGGTTGGTCCCCGACTCCTTGATTTCTGGAACCAGGATGGCTTTTCCACCGAATTCGTTGAGGACCTCATTCCAAGTAGTTGAGGCACCTGGACTTCCTCCGTCTATTCCCTTAATCCTCGCGGCGCGCCATTCATCCGGTGCAACCGTTCCTATCGCACCCGAAATGCCAATCATATTACGATCTACATCAGGATCATGCTGCGGAACCAGCGTCCCGTCTTGTAAGCGCCTAAGATCGAGCTCCATAGGGAAATCAGCTGCCGATACGGCACGATAAGCTTCGATAGACGACTCCGGGAATCTAAGTGCTCCTCCGCGGTGAGCTACGATTGTCGGCTTTTCCAGCGCGTGGACATTCAACACTTCGTGTTTTTCCGTGCTGCAACCACTAAGCAATACGGTTCCCGCCAGAAATAGCATCGTCAGTGATCCCAGACTCGGGTAGTGACGAAGCACGACGTTCCTCTGGTTCATTTTCTCTCCCAAATTCGTCCGTTTGGTTGTCTCTGTCGAATCCATACTTGCGGACATCCACTAGCTAATGGGGTTTGCGCTGGCATCGGGGGCAACTGTAGGAAGAACGTCCCATGAACGGATCCCGGCGGATCACCGAAATCAGTCCTTCTTCGGCACATCGTCGGCATTGTTTGCCTACGCGGCCGTAAGCATTCAGGGACCTGTCGAAGTATCCGGAAGCGCCGTTGACATTGACGTAGAGCGCGTCGAAGCTGGTGCCCCCGGCTGCCAACGCCCGAGACATGACTTCGACAAGGGCACCGTGGAGACGAGCAACATCGGGACGGCGGATCGTGGCAGTGGAACGCAGTCCGTGGAGCTTGGCGGCCCACAAGGCCTCGTCGGCGTAGATGTTCCCGACGCCGGAGATGACTTGCTGGTCGAGGATCGCACGTTTCAGCTGCGTGTTTCGTTTTCTCAGCGACGTGTAGAGCACCTCCGGCGTAGAGGCAACGTCCAGTACATCGCGGGCGATGTGCACTGCGGCCTGTGGAATCACCGGAATATTTGATCCAACGCCTCCGGGAAAGCGGTCATCCGTTGGTACCAAGGGAGACAGGAACATGCCGCCGAAGATTCGTTGGTCAATGAATCGCAGTTCGCCGGGTTTTTCCAACTCTGCAGAAAGTTCCAGGCGCACCTTGAGGTGTTTCTCATCCGGCGCAGCAGGTTCCTCAACCAGAAGCTGTCCGCTCATTCCCAGATGCGCCACCAGCGCAGCAGGGGTTGATAGCCCTTCCAGTGGCATCCAAAGGAATTTTCCACGTCGCACGGCGGCACCGATCAGCGTGTGGCCCAGGCTAGCCGCGAAGTCGGCCGGGCCTTCAAGATGGCGGCGGACCGATCGGACGTCAACGACGCTCACGGACTCGACGGTGCGGCCTACGACCCAGTCATCCAGTCCGCGACGCACCACCTCTACCTCAGGCAGTTCGGGCATGGTTAGCTGGTGACGGTTGAGTCGTTTTGGGGGCGGATCATTTTCCAGCTAAGTGCCGCTGATTGCTGTTCGGCTTCCTTCTTCGACGGTCCGGTTCCCTGCCCGTAAGCTATGCCACCGATATGCAGCACCGCTTCGTAGGCGCGCGCGTGGTCGGGTCCTGAACCGGTGACCCGGTACTCGATGCTTCCGAGTTTCCTGGCCGCGGCAATCTCTTGGATGGCGGTCTTCCAGTCGGTGCCGGCTCCGAGGACTTCAACGTCGCGCAGAAGCGGCAGGATCAAGCGCAGTACCAATTGCCGCGCGATCTCGATTCCGTGGTTTCGGAATGTTGCACCAATGAGTGATTCCATGGTGTCGGCAAGGATGGAGGACTTGTCCTTGCCGTTGGTGAGGATCTCGCCTTGGCCCAGCAAGATGAATTCGCCAAGTCCCATCGAACGGGCGATTCCAGCCAGGGCACGCGTACTGACCACCGCCGACCGCCGCTTGGCCAGGTCGCCTTCGGGCAGGTCGGGGTAGTGCGTGTAGAGGTGGTCGGTCACGGCAAAGCCGAGAACCGAATCCCCCAAAAATTCGAGGCGTTCATTGGTGGGGATCCCACCATGCTCGTAAGCGTAAGAACGGTGTGTAAGGGCAAGACGAAGCGTCTCGGGGTCAAGAACGACCCCGAGACGCTTCAAAAGCTCTTCTGTTGAAGGCATCAGACAGCCTTACGCGTCTGCGACCTTGCGACCCTTGTATTCAAGGAACAGTTCGGTGCCTGCGGAATCCGTTACGACCTTGGCCTGGTGCGGCAGGCTGTAGGTAACGCGACCATTTTCCATGGTCTTCACCAGGGTAGGTGCGGTTGCCTTCCACTGGGCGCGACGGGCGCGAGTGTTTGAGCGGGACATCTTCCTCTTCGGGACAGCCACGGCTACTTCTCTTCTCTCTCGACTGAATGTGTACTCTGTGTCGCATCCTCTGCGACGATGTCAGACAGCCCGGCAAGCGCTGCCCAACGAGGATCCAAAACCTCGTGGTGATGCACAGGATCCTCATTCAGGCTTTTCCCGCATTCGGAGCAAAGTCCTGCACAGTCTTCCCGGCATACCGGTTGGAACGGCAGCGCGGTCACCACTGCATTCCGGAGCACCGGTTCGAGATCGATACGATCATCTACAACCTGGTACTGGTCGGCTTCTTCTTCTTCCGTGAGCTCGTGTAAGCCCTCGTAGTAGAAGAGTTCTTGGATATCGGCATCGAAATCATACACGATGGCTTCCAAGCACCGGCCGCATTCACCGTTAATCTCAACGGTTGCGATTCCGGAAACCAGAATACCCTCGTGCACTGCTTCGAATCGCAGATCCAGATCGATTTCCGATCCTTCACGGACTCCGGTGAGTGCAACACCCATTTCAGCGGGTGCGGCGACCACTTCATCAAGGGTCGTCATGTTTCCCGGGCTGCGCCCGAGATCCTTGGTTAGGAAAACCAAGGGCGAACTGCGATCGATACCGTGTGACCCCGTACGATCTGAACGCTTTTCGCTAATGATGACTCCTGTAGAACATAGACCGACATTACATCTTAGCCCGATCAAAGTTGAGATCCCAAACGGGAACCAACTCACGCGAGTCGGTAGGGTTGTCACTATGTCACTGTCTCAACGGCTAGCACCCATTTCCGCCCGGCTTGCTCACGTACTCAATGCCAAAAGAGCAAGCAGAGTGATCGGCCAGAGGCAGAGTATCGGTTCGCCAGTTCTAGCGATTTTTTATGGCGGGCCGGCCGGAGACTTATACCAATTGAAACAATGGTTGCCCGTTTTCGAACAGTTCCAGGACGAGCTCCCCACGGTACTGCTGGTGAAGAATTCGGTGGCGGCCCTGCAGCTCGCGAAAAATTCTGCCTTACCGATTCAGATGGCTGGTAACGCGGACTCCATTGAGCCATTGGCCTATGAATGGGGTCTCAGTGCCATATTCTACGTCAACAACAACCTCGCGAATTTCTCAGTGCTACGGCTAGCTGACGTGCGGCATATCCATCTAAGTCATGGGGAGAGCGAGAAATCCTCAATGGTTTCGAACCAGCTCAAAGCCTACGATTACTGCTTTGTTGCTGGCCGGGCTTCGGCCGAACGCATCACATCCTCACTGTCACTTTTTGACGATTCCCACTTAAAGCAAGTTGGTCGACCGCAACTCGACCAGCTAGCCGCGGCGACACCCATCTCAAGCTCCACCGATCGGGCAACGGTACTCTACGCACCTACTTGGGAGGGTGACCGACCGGCGATGGCATACAGCTCAGTAGCAAGCGCTGGCGAAAAGTGGATATCTGAACTGCTGGAAGACCCAACACTGCGCATAATCTATCGACCTCACCCCAAAACCGGCACGCGAAATTCTTCAGCGAAGCAGGCCGACATTAGAATCCGGAGTCTTATCGCAAATGCGACGAAGGGGGCTCCAGGAGCGGGCCACATAGTCGATACCAATAGTGACTGCTACCCTGCAATGGTTTCCGCTGACGTGGCAGTTTTTGACGTCTCAGCCATGGCCATGGATTATAGCACGCTAAAGCGACCGTTCTTCGTCACCGTTCCCGCGGCATTGGCCGGGGACTTACGCGACAGTCCGTTGTGGGACGCGGCAGAGCCTCTATCGACGTCAGCCGGATCCGGACTCGGTGAAGTCATCAATCGGGCGCTTGTCAAGGAAATGCCATCGGGTTCAGAAATGTTCGTACTGCATCATTTTGGTGCCGACGTACCCGGTACTCGGGTTCAAAGTTTTCAGAAGGCGATCCAGTCCGTCATCTAGGTTTAGACACCTTCCTTCGAGTCTCCTGGCAACATCCCGAACGGGCAGCGGCGTCAGTATTTTATGCGCCACTACACATAGACTTGTGTGTAGCCATCGGGCCACGGGGCCGAAAGGAAACTAATGAACCCCTTCAACGCAGCGAAAACGATAAAGAACATCGTTGTAAAACGCGTCAAGAAACGCAACTCAATGAGAGCGATTCAGTCGTCCCCTTTGGCCTTTAACTACCTCCCTCAGGGAAAAGCACGCTATCGTTTTGCCCTTTATTTTGCCGATACGGCAGTAAACGCGTACCAAATTCGCCAATGGTATGAGCCGATGAGAGAGTTAGCGAAATACGCTCCGGTAGTGGTAATTGTTCGAGACCCCGCGACAGCATTGCGACTCCGGGAAGAGTGCCCTCTGCCGCTTTACTTTGGCCGAACTATCGCTGACATTGAGGAAATGCTCGGAACACAGGAAATCGAAACCGTGTTCTATGTCAATCAGAACATCAGGAATTTCCAGATGATGCGCTTCAACAAGCCAGCCCACGTCTTCATCAGCCACGGAGAAAGCGAGAAAGCTTACATGTGGTCGAACCAGCTCAAGGCGTACGACTATGTGTTTTCCGCGGGTCAGGCTGCACGCGACAGGCTGGCCAAGAACTTGCTGCGATATGACGCTGTTGATCGCACACGACTCATCGGACGCCCACAGATTGATGTTCGGTACCCGGTTCCCGTGTCGCTAAACGCAGCATACAAAACCGTTCTCTACGCACCCACTTGGGAAGGCGACCGTCCCTCGATGAGCTACGGCTCAGTTTCAACTCACGGGGTCGAAATGATGCGCGATATCGTCGCCAGCAATACCTACAACGTAATCTTCCGACCGCATCCCCGCAGTGGGGTTAACGATGCTCAGTACAAAGAGGACGTAAACGCAATTCGAGCCATGTTCGAGGAATCAACATCCCCTTCATCACCGTCACTAATCTTCGACGAGTCCAATTCGTGGGGCTGGCAATGGTCTTTATCCGATATTTGCGTTACGGACGTCTCCGCAGTGGCCTACGACTGGATGGCAACCGGCAAGCCCATGATGATCACTGCGCCTTCCAACCCCCTGGCGTCCGTTGATGATTCGCCGGCCCTGCTACGTGTCCCTTCCCTCCAAGCAGCCAATGCAGGCGGAGTATCAACGATCCTCACCGGGATCCTCCAGACTCCAAACCATGACTTCAATGATCTGGTCGAATACTATTTCGGAGATACCACTCCTGAATCCAGTATGAAGCGGTTCATCTACGAGTCACTTGAACTCCTGGGGCCAGATAGGACCTGACAGAACCCCATGTCGCTGAGGCAAATGTCAGGCGGTCTGGCTTGAGCGAATATTCAGCATCACGAGCTCCATTGGACAGTCCTATCTCCGGTGTCCAAGGTATCGTTCGCAGTCTTACTGCGCTTATCGTGTGTGCTAACTGGCACCTGAAAGTTTTTCCATTCCGGCCAGCTGGGAGTATTCTTCGTCGTATATTCCGGATCTTGAATGCCGCGCCTCGAAGACGCAGGTCCAGGGCTCCGGACATCTCGATTTAATTGATCTGCCCAGGAAACGCGAATGTGACTGTTTATACGGAAGAGATCCTTGGTATTCCGCGGTTATGTGGCAGATACGGCTTCATGGTATGTGATCTCTCAGGTCATCGCTTACAGCATCACTCAAGACATCGTTTACATGATCTCTCATAACATCGCTGACAGGTATCAAAGGTGTGGCAGACCCGGAGCTGACCTGTGATTATTTGATAATGGTGTGTGTCAAATACATTATCGGCGTCGGTACGCCGTCAAATCATAGAGTTCGATCCGGGTCTGCCAGACTCCCTCAGTATCTCGCAATTTTGCGATCAACTGGGCATCAGCCGACCGTCCTACNATTGGTGTTGCGGATCCGCCAGCGCATGGCCAAGGCAGGCTGGGACCACGGTCCGCAATCAATCTGGTTCGAAGGTGTGGACTCCGGAGAATTTGGGGAACAGGTCCCGTCGGTGGCAACCATCGGACGAATCCTCGCCGAATCGGGCGTCACCAAAACCAACCCCCGCAAGCGGCCGCGCAGTGCGTGGATGAGGTTCTCTCGATCGTATCCGATGGAGATGTGGCAGCTCGATGGACTGGAATATCGGCCCTTCGATCAAGACGGAACCAAGGCAACGATTTACCAGCTGCTGGATGACGGAACCCGGTTTGATGTTGGATCTCTTTGCTTTGAACGTCCCGAAAACAGCGAAGACGCGATCACCGTATTGCATGCAGCCTTCGACGAATACGGGGTTCCGCAGGAGCTTCTAAGCGACAACGGGCTCTCTTTCAACCAGGCCCGCCGCGGGAACATCGGGGCCACCGAGATTTTCCTGGCCGAGCGTGGGTGCCGGGGCATTACCGGGCGCACCTGGCACCCGCAAACCCAAGGCAAAAACGAACGAAGTCATCAGACCTTGACCCGGTTCCTCGACGCCCACGCCCCGAAAAATCTTGAGGAACTCGCCAAGCTCCTCATCCGCTTCAGGGAGCACTACAACCACCGGCGGCGCCATCAGTCCCTGAAGGTCGGAAGCACTCACCTCAC
>NZ_BAABLK010000019.1:0-612 GCF_039544305.1 Paeniglutamicibacter antarcticus | reverse complement strand
GTTCAGCTGCGGGTCATACGCCATGACAGCGTACGAGGTTTCCCCATTCGGAAATCCTGGTCTCAACGTCCGGTTATCGACTCCACCAGGCTTATCGCAGATTCCCACGTCCTTCTTCGGCTCCCAATGCCAAGGCATCCACCGTGCGCCCTTAAAAACTTGACCACAAACATGATCAAAACTTTTACATGAGCTTAATAATTACAATCGAAAGAACCAAGAAAAACACACCCACAAGGAGTGTGCTCACCAGATTCAATAATTCATAAGAAATTGCTATGCAAAACAAGAACAAAATCCTTGTCTTACAAGATGCTCGCGTCCACTATACAGTTCCCAAACAACAACCCCATCACACCCACCACCAACACCACACACCCCAAAAGGATGCATCAACGTGCCGACTTAGGCCATGCGCGGGACAAACCAGAAAAAACAAGAACCCCACCACCACCCATCCCACACAAAGTGCGAAACAAGCAACAGCCAGGGGCCTGTTATTTCAGGACCCAACAGTGTGCCAAAAAACCACCCACACCCATGAACAGTCTCCATTTCCAGAACCACCAGGACACAAGTTCCCCGCAGCACGTACTAGAAGACCACCCACCA
>NZ_BAABLK010000018.1:0-2275 GCF_039544305.1 Paeniglutamicibacter antarcticus | reverse complement strand
GCCGCGGGTTCAGGGATCAAGAAGCGTGGAAGTCGCGCCACTAAGTGGGGAACGAGACAGCAGGCTGGGTCCGTTGATTCAATGACGAAAAATTGCATTCAAGTATCGAATACATTCCGTCCAGAAAATTTGGAAAGCAGCACCAACAATCGTGTATTCTGGAACCCCAGAATCGTTAAAACGAGTTTCCATAAGTTTCAGTGCGGTTCNGTAGAGTTTGGGCTACCTTCATCGGGCATTATTCCGGGCCGGGTATACGCGAATCTATGCACTGTGGAAGATAAACGTATTTGACTGTCAGTTTCTTGATGCTTAGGTGTTGCGTTGAGGGATCGGCTAAAAAGACCGTGCAAGTGGGAAGCCACCATGGCGCGCGAAGCGGGGCGAATAAAACTTCCAATGCCCAAGCTAAACATCGGGATCGGACTATCCCATACCGATTGATGTCTACTTGCGTTGACGATATTTCACTTAAGCACCTGTGCCACCGGCATTGGTCGGTGGCACAGGTGCTTCATGTTTCATTCGGCTGGTTATTCGCCTGTCACAGGCGGGCCGTCCATTTTTGGATACCGGCCAGCTTGTACGAACCGTTGGAAACCTTGGTGGTCACCGTGACAGCACCCGTGTATTTGTGGGTTCCGGTCTTCTTGAGCACATTGTTGACGTAGTAGGTAACCCCGGTCTTGGCTGGGATCTTTACGGTATTGGCCGAGGCGCTGAACACCGGCTTCGTGGGTGTGACGGCGTTGCGGTTGTCGAACTTCCACGACGTGGTACCAGTCAGCTTGTACGAGCCGCTCGAAGCCTTGGTCGTGATGGTTCCCGAGCCGGTGTATTTGTGGGTTCCGGCCTTCTTTAGCACATTGTTGACGTAGTAGGTAACCCCGGTCTTGGCTGGGATCTTTACGGTGTTGGCCGAGGCGCTGAACACCGGCTTCGTGGGTGTGACGGCGGTTCGAAGGTCGTACTTCCACGTCTTCGCTGCGACCGTGTAGTTCGGTGCGGACGCCTTGGCCGTGACCGTCGCATAAGTTGTGACCTTATGCGTTCCAGCCGCCTTCAGGACGCCGTCAATGGAGTAGTCGACCCCGGTGGTGCGAGGGAGAGTGATGCTCTTATCTGTGTAGTTGATTGACGGCGCGGTTGCCGCCACGGGTTTCTTCGAAAGGTCCAGCACCCAGGACGTAGTCCCGGACAGCGTATAGCCGGGCTTCGTCAGCGCGATGATATTCATCTTCGTGTAACCGGAGGCATAAGTGCCGGCCGCCTTCGAGATCCCGTTGACCTGATAAAAGACACCCTCACTGGACGGGACGGTGTAACGGCCAGTCGCGGCGACCGAGGTCGGTGCCGCGGGCGTCACACGTTTTATGGTTGACCCAACCTTTGCCGTATCAGCCGACGTCATCGGGTAGTGGTCGTACCCTGCCTTGGATCCTTCGACCAGGACGCTGATTCTCTTTCCAAGGTCGGCAGCTGTGAGCTGATAAGTGGGGTCGGTGGCCGACGGAAGGTAGGTGCCGTCGCGATACCACTGGTACTGGAATAGGACATCGACCGGGCCCCAGTTGCCGGGGATCGCGGTCAGTGTGGATCCGACTGTGACTGTTCCGGAAATCGTCGGTACAGGTGGGGTAGTGAATTGACGCAGAGCAACTTGAGCGGTTGCCTTCGAGGCCTTGGTCGCGGTGGTGTACCCGGCCTTGGTGCCGGTCACAGCCACGGTGATGGCCTTGCCCGCAAGGTTGGGGTCCAGGTCGAAGGTGCTCCTGGTGGCGTCCTTGATCGCAGTGCCGTCGGCCGACCACTGGTAAGCCAGTGCTACACCAATCGGTCCCCACGTTCCGGGGGCCGCGGTCAGCGTGGAACCCACGGTCGGGGTGCCGGTGATGGTGGGAATCGATGAATTTACAGAGGACCCGAAACTATGCGACCAGTTATGTACTGAATTCGATGGGAACGAGAATCCTCGACTTGGAGCTGCTGAAACTGTCACTGTTCCTGAGCCATTATGAAGTCCAGCCGACAGCTTATTGCCACCTGAACTGTACGTCACCCCAGCTACCTCTGGGACGAGAAACGTATCATTCGTATAGCCTTCAAAGTCACTGAATTCTACCGGTTTTGGAGTGGCGAGAGTTTTCTCTTTCACCGTGAATTTGAGTTTGCTGAGGTCAGGTCCTGCACTTACGTATCTGGTGTCTGTGGCGTTCCCTATGGAATCTGAGTACGCAACAAATTGGATTTCCCAGCTCCCGGCGGGCCACTGGTC
>NZ_BAABLK010000017.1:0-19368 GCF_039544305.1 Paeniglutamicibacter antarcticus | reverse complement strand
CGTAACGATACAGGGCGGGCTCATACGGGTGCCGGACATCAGCGATGGTTGGTGGCCGGTACCCGGTCCGTGGCGGTGCGGTTTCACTTACGTGGACTGCCGGTTTCAGAAACGGTCACTTAACAGCGTGTCAAAGCCTCGACAAAAAAACAGGGTCCTAAGATAATTGGCATACCTAGTTTGCGGCGATCATCAAGCTAAGTCTGTCCCACTCTAAGGAGAACGAATCGTGTCAACTGAAGATCACATCGTGATACCCGGTGCCCCTTCCAGCGAGCATCCCAGCGTTGCAGAGCCGAAGACGCCGCAGGAGCCCTTACCTCCTAAACCCGATCAACAGGGCCCGGAAGCAGTTTCCCCCACGGGCAGTCCCACTGGCGCCTTAGATAGTTCACGGGCGCAGTCCGGCCAGTACCTGACAACAGCCCAAGGTTTGCGTTTGGGGGATACAGATCATTCCTTGAAGGCGGGGTCCCGCGGTCCTGTTCTGCTTCAGGACCACCATCTGCGGGAGAAGATCACGCACTTTGACCATGAAAGGATCCCGGAGCGCGTGATTCACGCCCGAGGCGCAGGTGCGCACGGCGTCTTCCGATCCTACGGAACGGCATCAAAGATTACCAAGGCAGGGTTTTTGGCTCCAGAGGTGGAAACACCGGTTTTCGTCCGTTTCTCCACTGTCCTGGGTTCCCGGGGCTCGGCGGACACGGTCCGTGATACCCGTGGCTTTTCAACGAAGTTTTATACCGATGAAGGTACATACGATCTGGTCGGCAACAATATTCCGGTGTTCTTCATTCAGGACGGCATCAAGTTCCCGGATATCGTTCATGCAGCAAAACCGCATCCTGACCGCGAAATCCCCCAAGCTCAGAGCGCCCATGACACATTTTGGGATTTCGTTTCCCTTCACACCGAGGCGCAAGCCCACACTATGTGGAATATGTCCGACCGGGGGATCCCTCGGTCGTACCGAACCATGGAAGGGTTCGGTGTCCACACGTTCCGCTTGGTCGACGGGGCCGGTAAAACCACGCTGGTGAAGTTCCATTGGAAGCCCAAGCAAGGCGTGCACTCCTTGGTATGGGAAGAAGCCCAAATCATCAACGGCATCGATCCAGATTTCCACCGACGAGACCTCGCTGATTCCATTGAGGCAGGCGCGTACCCGCAATGGGAACTGGGCATACAGACCTTCCCCGACAACGAAGACCAAACCTTTGAAGGCATCGACCTGCTGGACCCCACCAAGTTTGTTCCCGAAGAACTCGCCGCGGTGCAGCCGATCGGACTTATGACCCTGAACGCCAACCCCACCAACTACTTCGCTGAAACCGAACAGGTAGCCTTCCACCCAGGACACTTAGTCCCCGGAATCGACCTCACCGACGACCCATTGCTCCAAGTCCGCCTGTTTTCGTACCTTGACACTCAAATCTCTCGACTCGGCGGACCGAACTTCGCCCAACTTCCTATCAATCGTCCCCAGGCCCCGGTGAACGATATGTTCCGCGACGGCATGCACCAAACAGCGGTTCACTCCGGGGTTGCGCCGTATCATCCGAACTCGCTGGACGGGGGCTGTCCTTTCCTAGCCGGCGAAGACGTGGGAGCTTTTGTAGATGTCCCCGTGAAAGTGGCAGAAAGCATCAAAGAACGACGCAACCCGGCATCCTTCGATGATCACTTTAGCCAAGCACGCCTGTTCTTCCGCAGTCTGACACCGGTCGAGCAAGATCACACCATAGAGGCTTACACTTTTGAACTCGGCAAATGCTATGAAGTGAACATACGTGAACGCCAACTGATGGCACTAGCTAATATCGACGCTGGGCTCTGTGCTGCAGTTGCCACGGGGCTTGGAATGCCGGTCCCGGAAGCCACGGTCCAACATCCCGATGTGGAACCGAGCCCAGCCGTGTCACAACTGGGCATGAAGTGGCCAGTCGCCGGGCGTGTAGTCGGGATTATCGCCGATGCTAGCAGTGATTTATCCCAAATTGCTGCCGCTCGAGAAGCACTTCATGCAGAAGGGGTCGTCCCCCTGCTCATCGCACCCACCGGAGGCGAGCTTACCGGAGAGGAGGGCCAAGCAATCCCTGTTCAACGGACATACCTCACCGCGCGATCCATTGAATTCGACGCGATCATTATGACCGGTGCAAGCACGCCCGCAGCCGACGCGAAACCCGCACGAGACGCGAAAGCTGGCCACTTCGGTACCGGGTTGGATCCGCGCATAGACCTCCTGCTCTCAGAAGCCTTCCGTCACTCCAAGGCCATCGGCGCGTGGGGTCCTGGTGTTGCTGCACTCGAGAGCGCCGGTATCAACTCGGACGTTGCTGGAATCGCCGTGGGGGAAGGCTCTGCCACGGTAATCCCTGCCATCGGTGACTTGCTCGCTGCACACCGGTCATGGGAACGCTTCCCGGCGACGGGAGCCGAAGAATAATAAGCAGCACTTTGAAGGGGAATACCTAGTAGGCATGTCGGATCGGCACCACCTTGGTGTCGATCCGACATGCCTATTACGGGCAAAGAATAATCAGACCTGCGCACGAGCACCCATCAATCAGTGCTCATAACATTCAATGCCCCTGACGCAATGAGATCTGCGTGGGTCAGACCAACGCTCAACGATTGACGGTTCTACGAATAAGGACACGGTATGTGCTGCTGTAGGGGGTTGGCTGGTCACGCCTAGTTCGATATGCGAGCTCATCGCGATACTTCTTTGCGCTGGATCCGATCGGTGTGAACCGAACCGTCAGCGGTCAAACGAAAATCATACGTTGCGTTAAGCCTGAGCCGGGCCCCCTGGAATGGAAAGCCCGGCACCACGACAAACGTCGGACCAACTGGTTAAAGTACGCCTCCAGCGGGCTTGTCCGTCCCAATCGACGGTAGTTTTCCCAAAGAATCCAACCGCCTGTCGTCATTCTCGCTCAGCAAGCCTTCGGCAGATGCATCGTTCAACGGTGTGACCACTGGTACAACCTCAGGGGCCACTGGCGTGACTTCCACATCTGCTGCTGTCTCCGCGGGGATATCGACTTTTTCCTTATTGTTCTTGTTGCCTTTGGTTGCAGCGACACCGACCGCTGCAGCGGCCGCGGCTAGCCCGATGCCGGCTGCAACTTTTCCTGAAACACCTGCCTTGCCATCGTCTCCGCGGGAAGAATCCGCATCCTCGATGCTCGGCGAACCAGACTTAACACCCGCCGTATCTACCGAGCCACGCCATGCACCTGTGGCATAACCTTCTGACTCGATAAAGGCCTTGAACCGCTCAAGGTCGCCCTCGGCCTGCTTTTCCACCACGTTCAGCTTGTCACCGACCTTCTCAACGAGGCCCTCGGGCTCGTAATCAAGGACCAGATGAACCTGGGTCTGATTTCCTCCGACGTCCTCGAAGGACACTGAACCAGCGTTCGTCGCCCCCTCAGTCGCAGCCCATGAAACCTTACGATCAACGACTTGTTCCAGAATCTTCGCTTCCCACTGCCGGCGCACACCCCCGAGCTCAGCAACCCATTCCATACGGTCGTCACCGAGTTGCGAGACACTCTTTACCCCGCCCATGAAATGGGGGAACTCCTCAAACTGGGTCCACTGGTTGTACACCACACTGACCGGAACGTTGACCAAGATACCTTTTTCGACCTTCGTGCTCATGATGTCTCCCTCTGAGTAGAATGAGCGATACGAACAACTGACCAAATCATCAGCATGCTTAGCATAACCATGACCCTCAACGGGTGACCAGAGATCTACAACGTGTAATTTATAAGCGCTCAAATCGGTGGCAGAAACTTGACCTGCGGCGCCGTGAGCAGTGCTTGTCCCTACGTGCCCTGTCGAAAACTGGCAGAATTTCATAAGGGTCAGCCGTCTCTGGCCGGCATGGTTCCCGAGACGGAAGTTCAATCCTGGCAGTATCATTCGTCGGCTGTGGGGGCCGTTGGTCAGGTTAAGCACACCGACCGACCGTCCCGTCACGAGGTCGAGGAACGGTCGGCCGGTTGCACGGCTCAGGCCTGCTGGACGTTGTCCCTGGCATCGGACGCTTTGTCCTTGACTTCAGCGGCAGCATCTTGGCTTTCAGCCTTGACGTTTTCTACCCCATCAGTGGCTGTGGCCTTAAGGTGTTCCATGGCTTCCTGGGCCGGTTCCTTCAGTCCTTCGGCCATGTCTTTGGCAGCTCCGGTGAGTTCGGTCGTCAGCGGTTCGGCTGCCGTCTTGAGGGCATCGACAGCCTCACGTTCCTGCTGACTGGCCGGGATCAGCGAGGACAGAAGCAATCCGGCACCGAAAGCGATCAAACCCGCCGCGAGCGGGTTCCCTTGGGTCTTGGACCTCACCTGGGACGGGGCATCCCCGAGTGCCGAGCCTGCGTCCTGGAGGCTGTTGCCTGAGTGGTCAGCTGCTCCCATGACTTTGTCTTTCACGCCGAACACTGCGTCTTTGACTTTGTCGCTCTGCCTTTGCACGATATGCGACGGTGTGACCTTGTCCGCCAACGCGTCAACATTGGTGCCTAGGCGTGAGCGGGTAGCTTCAATGTCTGCTCGGATGACATCCGGGTTTTCACTCATTGTTTTTCCTCGCGGATCTAAGAGTTGGGTTTGAAAGTGGGCGGGATTTCTTGCAAGGTCGCACTGGTCTGGGGTAGACCCTTGGCCTGCTTGATTTCTTTTCGGCCAAGGACGGCCAGGACGGTGCCGATGATGGCCCAGACGACGGCAATGGCAACTCCGGACCAGCCCAATCCCCAGAGGGTTCCGAGCGCCCACCATAGAGCCAAGGACAAAAAGATCAGCACGAAGTGACCGGCGACGCCAGCTCCGGCAAGCATGGCACTGCCCTTCCCGGCTCGGGTAGCGGTCTCCTTGAGCTCAACCTTGGCCAGATCAATTTCCTGGCGCATCAAAGTGGACATGTCCCGGGTGACATCGCCTAACAGTTCACCCAGAGAGGAGGATTCGGTTTTGGCCGGATCGCCGGTAGGGGGCATTTCGGTGTTCATCGATGGCCGCCGTCAAAGGGGTCGGTCCCCAAGGGATCCACCGACTTCGGCGGTCCAGTCACGATGACCGGCTCTGCACCCCACGGCTCTTGTTGGCCGACTTCTGCCTGCTCCGCGGCACCCGATGGCTTCAATGGGAAAGTGTCCGGTTCCCCGGCTGCCCCCGGGGAGGGAGGCGCAACCGGTACCGAGGGTGGCGCCGTTGAAGTGTCTGAAACAGGAGTCTTCGGTGCAGTGGTGCCTGTCGCAGAGTTTGCAGAACCTTCCGACTTCGGTGCGTCGGCACTGAGGTTGCGGCTGATTCTGCCGGCCAAGATGCCTGCCCCGACTGCCAGAAGCAGAAACGTACCGGGCTTCTGCCGGGCAAAGGATTTCACTTCATCCAGCAATGATCCGGGATCTCGCTCATCCAACCACGAAGCCACCGATGAGGAACGCTCAGCGGCCTGCCGCACAAGATCGGTGGCCATACCGGATTGATCCGAGGCAGAGACCATGGAATGCAGCTCGCTGGAAACCGAACGCAAGCCTTCGGCGACCTTTTGTTGCTGGGTTCCAGCTTGGTCACTCAGATCTGCCTTGGCCTGCTCCATCAAATCGCGTGCGCTGGACTTGGCTTCGACAGCGACGCTGCCTGCTTCCTCCCGAGCAGTTTCCGTCACGTTCTGTGCAGCATCCTTGGCGTTGCGAGCTACGTTCCCCGCTTCATCCTTGGCCGCATCCTTCTTCGAATCGATACCCTGTGAAGAAGATTCCGATGGTTTGGGGTTCTGTGCCGGCGGCAGCGTCGACGCCTGGCCGCTGGCGGAATGTTGGTCCGTGTCGGGGTTTTCAAGGCTTCCGTCCTGGGGCCATGGGTTCTGGGTCATTATTGCTCTCTTTCAGGAAAGATCCGTTGGAAATCGTTGGCCAGCGAATCGAATGAAAATGCCAAGCAAGGTTACGATCCACAGCGTAAGTACGTTTCTGAGACTTGCGCAAGAGAATTGACACGTGGCATTGCAGTAATCTTCAAAAAGTTCGTGCGCGAGCTTGCCGGAGTGCCACAAAGCCTGTGCAGATGAATCCTGCAATATCGGAAGCTGGCCTGGGTTCGATCATCATTTAGTTATCGGGATGTATGTACGCAGGTGTCGCGGTGGGAAAACGGCTAGTGCGACATCCTCAGACCAAAAAATTAAGGCTCATTCTTGGAACCTCTCCCTGGAAGCAAACAGTAGTGGGCTTCAGAAAGGCGGCATGGGAACCGGTGCGCAGAATGATGACGATTAAAGTTCGGATATCCAGGTCGTAGCCGACTGTTCATACTGTTTGGTTGAAGTAGTTCAGCTGAACACCATGAACCGCTTCATGGTGTTCTTGAATTGATGGAAGCTTTGGTTAGAACGGTGGAGAACGATGGTTTTTTCTTTTAGGGTTGATCCGATTGGTGATGCGTGTGTCGCTGCAGGACAACTCTGAAGAGGACGGTTACCCATGACGGATGATGTATCGAAGAAGGGGACGCGGTACGGCGTTCTTTTCGACGTAGACGGGACTCTTGTTGATTCGAATTATCAGCACACGATGGCATGGTGGCAAGCGTTCCGCCGTTTCGACCATGATGTTCCCATGGTGGCAATCAACCGTGCGATCGGCATGGGTGGCCGGAAGCTCATCGAACACTTGCTAGGAACAGACCGGGACCAGGAACAGGACGCTGAGTTGGAAGCGACCCATGGGGCTGTTTTCGCGAGTTACTGGCCGGGACTTCGAGCCTTCAAGGGTTCCGCTGAATTGCTGCACAGATGCGCAGATGAAGGTTTGATCGTAGTCCTTGCCTCTTCGGCCTCGAAGCAGGATTTGAACGTATTGCGCGGCATCATTGACGCCGATAGATCGATTACCGCTGCTACCTGCTCAGATGATGCAGAGAATACCAAGCCTTCCCCGGACATCCTTGAGGCCGCTCTTGCCAGTGGCGGGTTCTCGGCTGAGAATGCTGTTTGTGTGGGGGACTCGGTTTGGGACGTGTTCGCTGCGTCGGAGTTGGCGGTACCTACTATTGGGGTCGCCTCCGGCGGCACGAGCGAGGCGGAACTGCGTGAGGCGGGAGCGGTTGAGGTTTATAAGGATATCCAGACGCTGCTCAATGCCTTCGATGACGGCGTCCTGCACAACTTGGCAACCGGGTCATCGTCACCTCCGAACTCATAATAGCCAACCTTGGAAGTTTGCCGGGACATGAGTGAATCCGATCTTCCGTTCACAGGATACTGGCACGCCGAGGATGTTAATTCCGCGCATCGTGTAGATAGTTGCCGAGAAGCGGCATCCGCTCGAGCTCTAGGAGAGCTTTGATTGCGTTGCGCGAAGCGTGGAAACCTTGCTGCGGGGACGCCAGGTGCTGACCATCGCAAAGGCCAGCAAGAGTTCGGCGATATCTCCGGCGTAGTACATCAAATCTGCGCCAGCTCGTAGGTCGGCAGCAGTGGCTGGCACATGGACAAAGGCGCCGGCATAGAGCAGTTGGGCCAGCACTGCATGCCCGGCAATGGCCACCCCGAGGATGACGAGCCTAAAGGGAACCGAGGGACGATGCGCTGCGGGGTCCGGACCTGCAATGGAGTAGACGAAGAGGTACCCGGCGGCCAGGAAGTGCAGGTGCACCACGTGATGCAGGGCCGAGTTGTGTGTGGTGGCGGCGTAAAGAGGGGTGAGGTACAACAAGACCAGCCCGCCAAGGTTCAGTCCCAGCGCGGTCACGGGGTGGGCGATCAGTACCATCGGAGTGGAAGCCAGCACACGTCCGATGATGCGCCCTTGACGGTGGGGGACCGAACGCAGCACCAAGGTGACCGGGGCACCCAGGGCCAACCCCAGCGGGGCATACATGCCAATCAGAAGATGTTGATACATATGACCTGTGAAGCTGCCGGAGGGGAAAAGCGCCAACTGCGGCATCAAGGCAGCGATCAGTAATCCAATGCCCGCCAGGAAGCTGGTTGTGCGCCAACGTTTCCACCGGCGAGGATCGCGTCCCTGGCGGAGAGCCAACACCAAATATCCCAGGCCCACAACCACCAGTATGCCGAGAGGCAGCACCACCTCCAGGACGCCCGGGTCTGGGTGTATGTGCTCGACATGCATAGGATTCATCGTTTCCTAATCCCTGGGATTGGGGGCAAGGATGGGAGGGTGGCCGGCGCGTTGGATGAACCAACCGGCAAGGACCAGTACTGCACCGAAGGCCAGGAAAGCGATGTCTGCTGTCATCTGGTGAGGGCCGCTGATGACGTGATGGATGGCCAAGATGTGGTGGTCCACGATGCCTTCGACGATGTTAAACGCTCCCCATCCCACCAAGACCCAACCCCACAGTACCCGTGAGGCCCACACCCGGCCCCGGGAGCGAGTGATGCGGGAGTAGAGGATCCCCAGCCCAGCCAGAATTGCCAGCCATGTGACGGTGTGGAAAAAACCGTCCCATAGCGTATTCATCTGCAGGCCGTGGACGGTCGTGACCGGGTAGTTCCCGATGTTGATGTTTGCCGTGGCTGCGCTGCTCAGCATGTGGTGCCACTGCAGTATCTGGTGTATCAGGATCCCGTCGACGAAACCGCCCAGCCCCACACCCAGAAGGATCCCAGGCAGAGTAATGCTTGTCGTTTTCCTGTTTTCACGCGTAGCAAGGGGGACCGGGTTACTCATCACTATCACCTTCTGAGACTCGCGTATGGTCGTGAATGCTAGTCACGCTACGCCACAGCGGTGTGCCCCGGAAGGGTTCTGCAGACCCGGCGGCCGTCTCCGGCCAATATGCATACGCTCTGTCATTGGCACCTTACGCTTGTCCACAATCATCAAGATACGGCCTGCATGTGACGGGCTACACGTGGCTTGGAATTGTCTTCTGATAGGGGCAACTCGGAAGGTGTGACCCGGTGGCCCACTCAAGGGCAGGACGTATTGATGGTGCCAGCGGACCATATTCTCGTCGTGCCGGTTACCTTTGTGAACGCCGCACCGAGGTGAGCGTTCAAATTCGATCTCACCACCTCTTCGTGTGAGCCGCGGGATGAAACTCCTTTGACCAAAAATCTTTCGGGTCGTGTGGACCTAACAGATACCAGTTGGGAGAATCAGGTAAAAAGCTCGGGACACCAACAATCTGGTCAACGCGCAATAGCGCAGCCACGCACGAAAGTGTGGCGCGCGGCTATGCCTGCTGGCAAGATCATAGATACGTGCTGCCGTCGCTCGGCTGAATGAGATCTATTTCAAGGAGCATTACATGCAACTTCCCCGCGCCCGTGGTCCCGTCGGGTCGGCCCTGATCAAGGCCTTGGAAACCAACGACCTGGAAGTAACCTTCGAACCGGTTCGTTTGCTGCTGGATGCGGCATTGGCTGATGGCGACATCTTGTATGACGATGATCTTCAACTCACCTTGTTCATGCTCTATGAACTGCACTACTCCGGCTTTGAGGGCATTAGTGATCGATGGGAATGGCACCCACCGCTGCTCACCGTTCGTGGAAGGCTTGAGGATTTTTTTGAGGCAAGGCTACGCGAAGGTGCCGGCAACATCCCCGCCGTTGAACCACGCGCCCACGTGGTAGCTGAAGCATTGTTCGACATGGCCAAAGACAA
Source organism: Paeniglutamicibacter antarcticus (assembly GCF_039544305.1). Taxonomy (NCBI): domain Bacteria; kingdom Bacillati; phylum Actinomycetota; class Actinomycetes; order Micrococcales; family Micrococcaceae; genus Paeniglutamicibacter; species Paeniglutamicibacter antarcticus. Next base: position 9,710 of record NZ_BAABLK010000017.1, on the reverse strand, counting down.
TGGGGGTCCTTCGGTGGCCACATTCGTTGCACGGCACGCATCCATGGAGCAAACCAAGGAATTCTTGATCCACAAATCCGTCTACCAGCTCAAGGAAGCCGATCCGCACACATGGGCGATTCCTCGTCTCACGGGGCGTGCCAAATCAGCCATGGTCGAGATCCAAACCGATGAGTATGGTGGCGGACGTCCGGGGCAAATGCATTCCGAACTGTTCGCCCGCACCATGGAAGGTCTGGATCTGGATTCCACGTTCGGTGCCTACATTGACCAGGTGCCGGCCATTTCCTTGGCGTCGGTAAACGCCATGTCACTTTTCGGTCTCCATCGCCGCTTCCGGGGTGCAATTTGCGGGCACCTAGCCATCTACGAAATGACCTCATCGATTCCCAACGCGCGCTACGCCCGGGGCTTCCGTCGCCTTGGATTCAAGGCACCGGTGACCGACTACTTCGACGAACATGTCGAAGCAGACGCTGCGCACGAACAGATCGCCGGCCGCGACTTGGCCGGCGGCTTGATCGAGCACGACCCGAACATCTCCGAAAGCGTCTTCTTTGGTGCCGCGGCAGTTTGTTTCCTGGATGAGCTGGTAGGCCGTTGGCAACTATCCGCTTGGGAACAGGACAGGTCATCGCTGCGCGAAAGTCTGGTGCAGGCGTGAGCGAAACCGCGGATACAGAAATCATCGTCTGCCCCAGGGGCCCTCTTTTGGTCAGGGGTAGTTTTGAGATCCGCGATGCGGCGGGGAACCCGATTCCCAAGAGCCGCGAAACCGTCGCGCTGTGCCGTTGCGGAGGATCTGCGATCAAGCCTTTTTGCGATGGAACGCATAAGCTCAACAAATTCGAGGAAAGCTGAGCTTCCGCCTGTTTTGCCGCAAGCCCTAGCGCACATGAACCTATCTGCCTGGCGAGTGACGCGCGTGGGCACTCTCGCTTTCTCCACGGCTGGGTGTCCCATATCAGTGTGAGGGCAGCACGACGGACCTGAAGGAAGCGATTGCGTTGCGACAGGCACCGGATTTTCGAGGGAAACAGTCTTTCACCTGACCCGCAGACCTGAATTGAGGGAAGACATGATCCAAAACAACGTCGCCAAAGGTATCCACCTGGTCAGCCACGCCAACGTCAATTGCTACATAGTCCAGCAGGATGAGCGCTTCATGATGGTCGATGCAGGCCTCCCCGCCATGTGGGGGATGATTACCGATGCCATTCGGGCACTGGGATTGGCTCCCGAGCGCGCCGAGGCACTGGTGCTGACCCATGCCCATTTTGATCACCTTGGGGTGGCAGCGCGGATGCAAAAAGAATACGGAACACCACTGTGGATCCATCCGCAAGACGCCTACATCGCCATGCATCCCTACCGATACAAGCACCAGAAAGCACGCTGGGCCTATCCCTTCAAGTACCCACGAGCCATCCCCATTCTTGGCAAAATGGTCTTGGCTGGAGCCATGAACGTCAAGGGCGTGAACCATTTCCTGCCACTTGCTCCTGGGCCCATGCCTGCATTACCCGGCGCACCTAAGGTCCTTTACGTTCCCGGGCACACCAATGGCCATTGCGCACTACATTTTCCTGACCGCAACACGCTCATCACCGGGGACGCGCTGGTGACCTTGGACCCCTACACCGCCAGAAAGGGGCCACGGATCGTTGCCGCCGCAGCAACCGCAGACACCACACAGGCCTTGGAATCATTGATGCAGCTTGCCGCAGCCGAGGCGCACACGATTCTTCCGGGTCACGGTGGGCCTTACCATGGAGGTATTGCCGAAGCCGTGGCGCACGCGCGCAGCCTGCCAATACTCTAATCCCGCCCGCGGCGGAAGTACGTCGACCCGGCAGGGACCTTTCCTACGAGACGGACCGCGGCAAGCGCATTTTCAACGGTTGGACCGTGACCGTGACCGGCACTGCGACTGCAGAAAAACGGAGCCTGGGGCGGCTTCACACCCCTAGCCGTCCAAGAAGCTAGGGGTGCTGCGCTTCCTAGGATGAAAGGGATTTGATGAGCCCCTTGGTCTGCTCAGCGGGACGCTGCTGCTCGCCTTGTTGGGCACCCATTACGATCGCGATACCCGTCAGCGCCGGGATAGCCCATTGGCAGTAACGCAACTGTCGTTGCGCGGAAGCCAACTCGGGGTCGGTCTCGGATGCGGGCTCGGTGGTGCCTTTGACCGGTTCATCTTGGTTGTCATGGATCTTCTTGCCCAAGACACCGCTGTAGGCGGTAAGTGCAGAAGCAACAAGCGTGACCGCTAGCTTGATCACGGTATTGGTCTTGGCTTCGTTCTGGCGGTGCAAGCGATCCTTGTTTCCGGCAATCAGGCCCACCCCCCCCACAGCATGAGTGGTCATGGCGGCGATGGCTACCGGAGTCCAGCGCGCCCACCCAATCGAGGACAGCCTCAGGGTTTCCTGGGAGGTCTTGGCCTTCGCGGTGGCACCATTGAGCCCGATAGCCCCCATCAGCGATCCACCAAACCATGCTGCCAGGCCGAGATCATGGGAGGTACGAGAAAACGTATTTCGTTTCGACATGCAATCTCCTGCGGTAACTTCGTAGTCGACCTTGCTGGTCGGCTACCAATGCTCAAAGCGTACTTGCGAGAGGATGCTTACGCCAGTAAAACGACGTTCAAATGGTTGGCGCACTCATGATCCATACCGCTGCCGCTTGACCAAACCAGCAATATTCAACCTTCCGTGGATGAAGCTACGCGTCAGGCAAGCATTCGGATGGCGGACTGCGCAAGAACATTATCGAAACCGCCGGTGTGGAAGAAGCGACGTTGGGCCATCGCGCCGTTACCTTCGCGCATGATCCGTTCCAGTGCGTTCTGGACGTAGTCGAGGTCATTGGTTTCGACCAATGCGTCCTTGATATAGGCCATCAGGTCTTCCAGCATCCCCGCTGTACTGGTCTTGGTTCCGGTACGCAGGTTGTAGTGGTTTCCCTGAATGCCGAACTTTGCTGCCTGCCAGTGTGCCAAGTCGAAGGCTTCCGGGGCAACGGTCGGTGCCTCGGGACCATGGTGCAGTCCGGTGCTGACCAGGGCGCGAATGACCAGGGCTAGCAGGATTGTCTCGGAGGTGCTTAGCTGGGCATCGGCGACCCTGACCTCCACGGTAGGGAAATTGGTGGAAAGACGGGCTCCCCAGCCGATATGTCCGGCATCCAAGAGCACATCGGAGGCGAGCATGAGGTCCATGCGTGCGAGGTAGTCCTGGGTTCCGGCGAAGTACGGCGGGATTCCCTGCACCGACCAGCGACGAATCTGGATAGTGCGCCAAGAAGCGAACCCGCTATCGATCCCGCGCCAGTATGGTGAGTTGGCGCCCAGCGCGGTAAGCAACGGCAACCAGGGCCGTAGCGAGTTCAGTGCCACAACTCCCGCATCTTGGTCCTCAACGCCCACGTGAACATGGGTACCGGCGATGTAATGCTCGGCGGCGATGCCGGGAGAGAATTCGTTGATGGCGTAGTAGCGATCGGCAGCGGAGACGGTGGCGGGAACCGGCCGGATTTGCGGAGGGGTTCCCAGCCCGAGTAGTTGTAGTCCCACCTCGTGTGCCGCCTTGTTGAGCTTGCTACGCGTTTGGGACACAGCAAGGATCGCCTCATCGCGGTGTGTGAGAACAGGGGTGCTGGTTTCGAGCTGACAGGCCAGTAGCTCCGTGTGAATGCGCTCGTTCCCGCCTCCCCGGTTCACGATTTCCTCGTGGCCTCGACGCGTGAGATCTGCTGGATAACCGGTGTCTGGACGGATGAGAAAGAATTCCTCTTCAATGCCAAAAGTACGCATGGCTCTTTCGTCTGGTCTCGGGGAATCGTTGAAATGGCCGTGAGTTGAGTTCGAAGGAATAACCGCGGCGACGGATGGTGTCCCGCTGACGGGAATCACTTTCGGGATCCAGAAGCTCGCGGCGCATGCTGCACGCCGAACGGCTGTGCCTTTGAGTTTTTCATGGGAACCACTTTCGTTATATCAGCCGGACGAGGTAACCGGCTATGGAATCTCTAGCCATCATGGATCCCACACGGGTCTCGAGGCAAGGAAAAATGCAGTCACCATGAACCATGAACCCGTGTTGTGAGCCGCCGCCCGATGGTATTTTCTGAGGATGTCATCTGGCGTAGGGGCCTACGGTGTGAACAATAGCTCCGTCTATGACGCGGACGATTTATTTGAGAGACAACTGACCGGTCAATCCAGATCTGTCCATGGGGAACGGTGATGAACACCAAAGAACTTACCAGCGGGCATCATCAATACCAGATCCGTAGGCGAAAGCAGGGGAGCGTTCCCAGCAGCGGAAGGGATCGGCATCGCCAAGTCTTTCTATCCGTGCAGTAGGAGTGACGGGTCGCGCATGTGTGCCGAGCATCACAAGGACGTCGCTATTGGACTAGCCTGAAAGTTGTCAAAAAAAGGCGTCGAGAGTTTCGATGGAGGAGACATGAGCCAAAAAACCACACACGAATGGTTGCCGTTCTATTTACGCGATCACATGGCCGGGGCAAGGACCGGCGTTAGACTTTTTGATCGGGTCGCCCAAGGGCACAGCCGGCACCAAGTACGAACCGAGGTTGCCAGAACCCACGGTGAGGTCGAGCAAGACTGCCGAGCCCTTCGCGTGATGATGACCGACCTGGGCATGCGCCAAGTGTCCCTCACCATGTTCATGGGAGTGTTCGGTGAGCTAGTGGGACGCCTCAAACCCAATGGAGCTATTTTCAAACGTTCTATCGGTGCCGATGTTCTGGAACTCGAGGCCCTGGTCGCGGCCGTTGAAGCCAAAGCTCGCTTATGGGAAACCCTGATCGCGTTAAGCGGCAGCATTCCCGAACTGGACTCAGAGAAGTTGCGTCACCTCCAGGACCGGGCAGGGGACCAACGAGACACGCTCATTGGGCTACACGCCCAAGTCGTGCGCACTACGCCGATCGGGTAGGCAGCTATTCGGGAGCCGCTGCGAAACGAGGCTCCAGTCGAGCGAGCACCGCCTGCTGGTTCCGGTAAACCCCCTGCCAGCTCGTTGGTCCGGCTGATCCCGCACGGATCATCACTTGCGCTCATGAAGGGCGCATCCGCGTTTGAACCCTCTCAGTGAACGTAACCAGCTTGCGCCGTGAATCGTCATGCCGAGGATTGCGGTGCTGGGGTGTTGTTCCAAATGGATGTAGCGGATAGTCCCGCAGAGAGCGACATGTACCCGGCAGTGATGACGTGCATGAGTTAAGAAACTTTATATCCATCCAAAAGGAAAGGACCCACACCATGAATGCGACCCCGGAGAAGGACCAAGATCTATCCGTAGAGGTACCCGATGAAGAATCCCCGACCAAAGATGCGCAGAAAGCATCCGAGGCGGAAGTGCCAAAGGCGAAGGAGATCGACCCCAGCGACGGTACGGACCAACACGACAAGCCGATCGATAATCCTTCAGGATAACCTCCACCACGTGCCGGCTGACAAGACAAAGACACGCTCAGAATGGCAGACGACAGCCGGTCAAAATGCATGAGCCGAGCACCACTCAGGATTTCTGTGATGCTCGGATTTTCGAAATCGTAGTCATCATGGATAAGCACTTTGGGCCAACAATTTCTTGAATCTAATGCCTTAGGTTCTGGGTTCGGGGGGTCGGTGGAAACGCAAATGCACCGGCGAGAAACAAACCCTTATTTTGCTGTATATCCCCTTAGCTAATGTGACGCATCGGTCCCACCAGTGCCCTCCTCAAGCGTTCCATCGATTCGGGTGTCCTGGACGTTCAAGGTCTATGGTTCCAGCCGATCCTTCGTCGGTAGCGACGCCGGTTGATCAGACGGGTGGTCCTTGCGTTGCTTGGACCCAATCCACTTGGCGAGGAAGAAGAACACTAGACCAATGAGGAGCAGAATTGCAGCTCTCAACCAGATATCTGCTCCTTGTTGGAAAAGCAGCAAGACGCAGGAGGCCAGGGCCAGATACGGGATGACGGTCGGGACACGAAAGTGCTCGTGTTCGACGATGTCCTTGCGAAGCACCAGCACAGCCGTATTGGTGCTAATAAAAACGAACAGCAACAACAACACCACAGTCTCTGCCAGGGATTGAAGGTCACCGGTCAGCGTCAACGCCATCGCAGCCACCGTGGTGATTACAATAGCGACCCAGGGGGTACGCCGGTTGGGTAACACGCGACCCAACACCCGCGGTAGCAGCGATTGTTCGGCCATGCCAAAGGCCAAACGGCTTGCCATGATCATCGTCAAGAGAGCGCCGTTGGCCACAGCAATCAGTGCCACCAAACCAAAGAGCCAATCAGGCACCCCGAAACCAGTTGCCTGAACAACTTGGAGCAGTGGCCCGGAGGACTCATTAAGTTCATCTGGTGGAAGTGCGATCGAAGATGCCAAACCAATCAAGACGTAAACTCCACCGGCAGTGAGCAACGCACCAAATAACGCCTTCGGATATACCCGGTGAACGTCGCGGACTTCTTCTGCGACGTTGGCAGAGGTCTCAAAACCAACAAAGGAGTAATACGCCAGCAGCGAGGCCGCCAAGATGCCCACAGCAGGGGAGACCTCGGGGTTGAATTCCAGCACACGGGACGCGTCCCCGTCGCCACGACCGAGCATCATGCCCACAAGGACGATGACCAAGACCAGCCCCGATACCTCGATGACCGTCATAACGACATTAGCCCGCACCGATTCTTTTACCCCGCGCCCGTTAAGCAGGGCGACGAGGAGCAGGAATACCAGTGCCGCCGGGACAGTGGGTACATCGATGAAAGGCTTGAGGTAGTCTCCTGCGAATGCCAAGCTCAATCCCGCGGCGCTGGTAACACCCGCTGCCAGCATGCAGAATCCGACCAAAAAAGAAACCAAGGGCACTTTAAACGCTCTTTCGGCAAAGATGGCGGCCCCGCCTGCTTTGGGATACTTGGTCACCAGCTCCGCGTATGAGGCAGCCGTGAGCATGGCAAGGAACAGTGCCAGAAGCAGTGGAATCCAGATCGCACCACCGACCTCGCCGGCGACCTTACCCACAAGCGCGTAGATTCCCGCACCCAGGACATCACCGAGGATGAATAGGTAGAGCAACGGACCGGAGATCGCCTTCTTAAGTTTCGACTCTTGTGCGTTCAGGGGAGCTGTCATGGCATCAGTTTAGGGTCGAGCTGTCCTTTTGGTCAGTTTGCAGGACAGAATAATTTGAACCGTCCTGGGTTTGCTGGATACTCCGAAAAACACGGAGGATAGATCCATGGCAGGTGGTGGGAAGTTTGATGAGGAAACCAGGGCCCGTGCGGTGCGGCTATTTCACGAGCCGTGCGGCTGTTCCCGGCGAATCGGTGGCAGCTTCGAGGCGGCATGTGGCGGACCTGATCGGGGTGGCACCGGATACGATGCGCCGCGGGTTCAGGGATCAAGAAGCGTGGAAGTCGCGCCACTAAGTGGGGAACGAGACAGCAGGCTGGGTCCGTTGATTCAATGACGAAAAATTGCATTCAAGTATCGAATACATTCCGTCCAGAAAGTTTGGAAAGCAGCACCAACAATCGTGTATTCTGGAACCCCAGAATCGTTAAAACGAGTTTCCATAAGTTTCAGTGCGGTTCAGTGAAATGTCTCGAGTGTAGAGTTTGGGCTACCTTCATCGGGCATTATTCCGGGCCGGGTATACGCGAATCTATGCACTGTGGAAGATAAACGTATTTGACTGTCAGTTTCTTGATGCTTAGGTGTTGCGTTGAGGGATCGGCTAAAAAGACCGTGCAAGTGGGAAGCCACCATGGCGCGCGAAGCGGGGCGAATAAAACTTCCAATGCCCAAGCTAAACATCGGGATCGGACTATCCCATACCGATTGATGTCTACTTGCGTTGACGATATTTCACTTAAGCACCTGTGCCACCGGCATTGGTCGGTGGCACAGGTGCTTCATGTTTCATTCGGCTGGTTATTCGCCTGTCACAGGCGGGCCGTCCATTTTTGGATACCGGCCAGCTTGTACGAACCGTTGGAAACCTTGGTGGTCACCGTGACAGCACCCGTGTATTTGTGGGTTCCGGTCTTCTTGAGCACATTGTTGACGTAGTAGGTAACCCCGGTCTTGGCTGGGATCTTTACGGTATTGGCCGAGGCGCTGAACACCGGCTTCGTGGGTGTGACGGCGTTGCGGTTGTCGAACTTCCACGACGTGGTACCAGTCAGCTTGTACGAGCCGCTCGAAGCCTTGGTCGTGATGGTTCCCGAGCCGGTGTATTTGTGGGTTCCGGCCTTCTTTAGCACATTGTTGACGTAGTAGGTAACCCCGGTCTTGGCTGGGATCTTTACGGTGTTGGCCGAGGCGCTGAACACCGGCTTCGTGGGTGTGACGGCGGTTCGAAGGTCGTACTTCCACGTCTTCGCTGCGACCGTGTAGTTCGGTGCGGACGCCTTGGCCGTGACCGTCGCATAAGTTGTGACCTTATGCGTTCCAGCCGCCTTCAGGACGCCGTCAATGGAGTAGTCGACCCCGGTGGTGCGAGGGAGAGTGATGCTCTTATCTGTGTAGTTGATTGACGGCGCGGTTGCCGCCACGGGTTTCTTCGAAAGGTCCAGCACCCAGGACGTAGTCCCGGACAGCGTATAGCCGGGCTTCGTCAGCGCGATGATATTCATCTTCGTGTAACCGGAGGCATAAGTGCCGGCCGCCTTCGAGATCCCGTTGACCTGATAAAAGACACCCTCACTGGACGGGACGGTGTAACGGCCAGTCGCGGCGACCGAGGTCGGTGCCGCGGGCGTCACACGTTTTATGGTTGACCCAACCTTTGCCGTATCAGCCGACGTCATCGGGTAGTGGTCGTACCCTGCCTTGGATCCTTCGACCAGGACGCTGATTCTCTTTCCAAGGTCGGCAGCTGTGAGCTGATAAGTGGGGTCGGTGGCCGACGGAAGGTAGGTGCCGTCGCGATACCACTGGTACTGGAATAGGACATCGACCGGGCCCCAGTTGCCGGGGATCGCGGTCAGTGTGGATCCGACTGTGACTGTTCCGGAAATCGTCGGTACAGGTGGGGTAGTGAATTGACGCAGAGCAACTTGAGCGGTTGCCTTCGAGGCCTTGGTCGCGGTGGTGTACCCGGCCTTGGTGCCGGTCACAGCCACGGTGATGGCCTTGCCCGCAAGGTTGGGGTCCAGGTCGAAGGTGCTCCTGGTGGCGTCCTTGATCGCAGTGCCGTCGGCCGACCACTGGTAAGCCAGTGCTACACCAATCGGTCCCCACGTTCCGGGGGCCGCGGTCAGCGTGGAACCCACGGTCGGGGTGCCGGTGATGGTGGGAATCGATGAATTTACAGAGGACCCGAAACTATGCGACCAGTTATGTACTGAATTCGATGGGAACGAGAATCCTCGACTTGGAGCTGCTGAAACTGTCACTGTTCCTGAGCCATTATGAAGTCCAGCCGACAGCTTATTGCCACCTGAACTGTACGTCACCCCAGCTACCTCTGGGACGAGAAACGTATCATTCGTATAGCCTTCAAAGTCACTGAATTCTACCGGTTTTGGAGTGGCGAGAGTTTTCTCTTTCACCGTGAATTTGAGTTTGCTGAGGTCAGGTCCTGCACTTACGTATCTGGTGTCTGTGGCGTTCCCTATGGAATCTGAGTACGCAACAAATTGGATTTCCCAGCTCCCGGCGGGCCACTGGTC
>NZ_BAABLK010000016.1:0-54324 GCF_039544305.1 Paeniglutamicibacter antarcticus | reverse complement strand
TGAAGATCGACATGCGCCACATGGTCATGCCCGGTGCACGCAGGCAAATGATGGTGGTGATGAAGTTGACCGAACCTAGGATCGTGCCAAAGCCCGACAGGGCCAAACCGAAGACCCAGAGGTCACCGCCGACACCGGGACTGAACGTGGTGTTCGACAAGGGAGCATAACCAAACCAACCGAAGGCGGCCGAGCCCTGCGGCGTCAGGAAACCTGCAACAACGATGGTTGACCCGAACAGGTAGAACCAGAAGGCCAAGGCGTTGAGCCGGGGGAACGAGACATCCGGGGCCCCGATTTGCAACGGCATCATGACGTTGGCAAACCCTGCAAAGAGAGGAGTCGCGAACATCAGCAACATCAGCGTCCCGTGCATGGTGAACAGCTGGTTGTATTGATCCTTGGTCTGTACGATCTGCAGCCCGGGCTCGAACAGCTCCGCCCGGATCAGCATGGCCATCACACCGGCGAGACAGAAGAAGAGGAACGAGGCGATCAGGTACATGTACCCGATTTTCTTGTGGTCAGTGGTGGTGAGCCACTCCACGATCATCCTGCCCTTGCTGATCGGTACGACCTTGGGCTGGCTGCGCGTCAGTTCATTGGTTGCATATTCATAGGTTGCCATTTTTCATCTCACGTTTTCCTCAAACGGGGTGGCAGCTGAACTGGCTGCTTGAGCCATGCAACCGTCTCCCGACGTTTTTGCGGTGCGAAATATGTAATTGTCCCCAGCATCCTCCACTTTGAGCCAGGTTTCTAGGGTTGGTGGCCGCAGACCCGCACCGAATCGCAGGAGCGGTGTAGTTATCGTGCGCCCAGTTGCAGTCGAACTGCTCGGTATCCGAAGCCGACGGCAAACATCGCAAGTCCGCCCATGACTGCACCGGTTGGGAGCGCTGCAACAACCACCACACATCCGACCGCCCCGGAAACACCAAGCCAGACGGGACTCGTACGCTCTGCGCGCGGCTGCTTGATGGCGGAAATGTTGGCGATCAAGTAATAGACCAGAACGCCAAAGGATGAGAAGCCGATGGCGGTGCCCAGATCAAAGAATGCCACGAGCACCAGGACAGCTGCACCGGCAACCGCCTCCGCCCGGTAGGGGGTGGAAAACCTTGGATGGACCGCAGACAACCAATGCGGCAGGTCATTCTCCCGTGCCATGGCCATGGTCGTGCGTCCTATCCCCGCAACCAGTGCCAGCAGCGCACCCAAGGAGGCCAACGACGCCGCTATCTGCACCAGGGGAAGCGCCCACGAGTCCCCCAACGCGGTAGCCAACGGCTTGGTAGTTTGGGCAATTCCCGCGGTGCCCAAGATCTGGATGAGCACCACAGCAACCGCTGTATACAGAAGCACCACGATTCCAAGACCGATTCCGATGGCACGGGGAATACTCGTCCCCGGATTCCGCACTTCCTCCCCCAACGTCGCGATGCGTGCGTAGCCGGCAAATGCGAAGAACAACAGGCTCGTTCCCTGAAGAACACCCAGCACTCCGGTGTAGGTCCCCGGCGCATGCGTCGGCAAGGAGTGGTTTCCTGCTGCGATCATGACCAAGATAACGGCCACGAGCGCCAAGACCGTGATGGCGATGATCTTGGCGACAGTCGCCGTGCGCGTAACACCAAGACAATTGACTCCCACCAGCACTACAACGGCCAAGGCAGCTGCTGGCTTCACCCAGGATTCAGGAACTGTGTATGTCGCAAAGGTCAGGGCCATGGCAGCGGCGGACGCCGTCTTGCCGATCACGAATCCCCACCCGGCGATGAACCCGGGCCAGGGCCCCAACACCTCGCGTCCATATGCGTAGGTGCCGCCCGAAGTCGGGTATTGTGCCGCGAGCTGGGCGCTGGAGCGTGCGTTGGCGTAAGCTAGGGCCGCGGCAAGGAACAGGGACACCAAGAGTGCGGAGCCTGCGGCCGAGGCCGCTGGCGTGAACGCCGAAAAAAGTCCCGCGCCAACCATGGCCCCAAGCCCGATCATGACGGCGTCCGACGTGCCTAGCCGACGTTGCAGGCCCTGGCCCGCCTTTTCCCCACTTGTATCTCGCATACCTAACTTCTACTACGCAGAGGTGAACAACTGGTGTCATATCGGCCTTGGGTTCGGTTACGACCCAAGCCCGACTCCCCCGCACCGGGCAACAAAAATGCTCTTCATTCCGAACTGCCCGGAATCACCTACTGCATTTCGGACCATATTCCGATCAGTGCAGAAGTGCACAATCACCCGGTACGCGATTTCAGCAAATGCGACCGCGCCGGGGGCTCAAGCACTATCGAGGCGGCTCGGGAAAACCTGAAACCATTGGAGTCTTCCCGTCCCGTCGGTTTTCTTGGAATCTTTTGTCTTCGACTTATCAGGACGTTCCAGAGACAAACACCACTCCAAGGATCCATGGGATGCGAGACCCGCTTCCCGGAATCGGTGTTTCCCCTGAAGACATCGGGGCATGGAACGTCTAGCGTTTGATTCCAAGATAGTTCAGAAGTACATGCTCGGCGATGGCCATCGCTGAAGTTGCTGCCGGCGACGGGGCATTGCGAAGCAGGGTGATCGGTCCGATTTGGTCAACCGCGAAGTCGTCCAACAATGATCCGTCCTTGGCCCATGCTTGCGCGCGAACCCCCGACATGGTCTTGTGAGTCAGGTCCGAGAGCTTCAGTTCCGGGATGAATGCCTGCGCAGCACTGAAATACAGCGGCTTCAAAACCGATGCAGCAATTTCCTTGCCGCCCATTTTCCAATGTTCCCTGGCCAGACGGCCGGCCCCTGGCCAGCGCAGCACTTCCCAGAGCTCTCGAGGCGAAATCTTGCCCCACGAATATCCTTCCCTGGCCAACGCAGGCACGGCGTTGGGACCGACATGAATATCGTCATAGACCCCGCGAGTGAAATGGACGCCGAGGAATGGAAACGCAGGATCTGGTACCGGGTAGATCATGCCGTTGACGAGGTTGCTACGTGCTGGATCCAGCGCCCAATACTCGCCCCTAAAAGGCAGGATCCGCGGTGCATCGGCAGCACCGACAAGCTTTGCAATCACATCGGAATGGAGTCCTGCGCAAACCACCAGGCGGTCGAAGGTATGGGTGCCGCCGGTGGTCGATACCACGCAGGTTCCGGAAACAGACTCAACAGCAGCAACTTTTTGGTTCAGCAACACGCTCCCACCGGCCAACCGGATTTGGTTTGCCATGGTTTCGGCGATCGCAGCGTAGTCGACCACCGCAGTATGTGGGGAGTGCAGAGCTGCGACTCCCGCTGCGTGCGGTTCGATTTCACGCATTTTTTCCTGAGACACCCTGGCCAGATCCGGCACCTTGTTGAGTGCCGACCGACGCTCAATCTCATCCAGGCGGGAGATTTCGCCCGCATTCAAGGCAACCACTAGCTTCCCGGTTTCCTTATAGGGCAGCGAATGTTCCTGGCAGTATTCACGGGTCATCACCCGTCCCTTGGCACAGAGCTTGGCCTTGAGGGAGCCTGGTTGGTAGTAGATCCCTGCATGGACCACTCCGGAATTGTGCCCGGTTTGGTGCGCCGCGACCCGGGGCTCCTTTTCAAGAACCGTCACTTCATGGTCACCTGTGCGGGACAATGCCTGCGCGATGGCAAGGCCTACGATTCCCGCACCGACCACACCAATGCGCTCTGTCATCGTTTCGGTATCCCCTCGTAGTACCAGACGCTCCTCCCAAGCTGTCCTTGGGAGTCGAATCATCTCACGTACTCGGCTACTTCCACGCCGCAACCCAGGGCACGTCCCAAAGTCCTTTGCCGCGTGGCCGGTATCGGTGGTCCTCAGCCATTGCGAGCAAATCCTGGGTACGTCCTACTCTGTGAGCGTGGAAGAAACCTCTTCCCCATTGATGCTCTGCACTTTCCAAGAGCCACTGTCATTGTCAACCAGCGAGATCGAGCCATTGTGGATACTGTCGAATCGGTGGCCTGCGAGCGCGGAGAGGGTGTATCTAATGATCGTTCCGTGGCATACCACCGCGACGTTCTTTCCCGGGAAATCGGCGGCAATTCGTTCGATCGCGGAACGACCACGAGCCACCACGGATTCCAGGGGTTCTATTCCGCCCCCGGTCTTGTTGGGCCAGAGGTTCTCGGAGTCTGCAACGCGCATGCCTTCGGCTTGACCGTAATCGCGCTCAATCAGTTCGCCATAGCTCTGTCCCAGCTCAATGCCCAGGCCCGAGGCGATTATTTCGGCTGTTTGCCTAGCCCGGGACAGGGGAGAGCTGACGACCACGTCCCAGGTACTTGTACCGAGAACCGCCACGGCGTCACGGGCCTGCTCCCTGCCCACGTCGTTCAGCGGGATGTCGCTTGATCCCTGCAGCCGGTCTTCTGCGTTCCAATTGGTTTGGCCATGACGGATGAATCCAAGTTTCATGCTTCTATTCTCCTTCGTTTTGTTCCCGACCCCGATTATTTGTAACTCCGGTTGGTACGAAGCCTTTCGAACGCGGTTTTCTACCCGGAAGCTGTGGTTCGACCCGTGGCTACTCCTGGTTTCCATATGCGTGTGGGTGCTGCGGGCAGCCCAAAGACCTGAAGTCCACCGGTGGGCCGCGGCAATGCCACGGACAAAAGGTCAGCCCGCCATGCTCCGTTCCTGTGGTCAAGCGATCGGACAGCACCATCAATGCCGGCTGGTTTCGGGCCGGCGCTGCCGCTAGGTCCTTCCCGGGCATCACCTTCGATCAAAATGGGGATGACGCCTAGGCATAGGTTGGATGCATGACTACCATCGAGGAAGCCTTCTCCATCACCGTCAATGGATCACGGATCTCCGCACTCTTCTCCGAACCTGTTGAGGCGGTCGCCACGATCGTGTTGGCCCACGGGGCCGGTGCCGGCATGGACCACCCATTCCTCACTGGCTTTACCGAGGCGCTGAACGATCTTGGCCTCACCACGTTGCGTTTCAATTTTCCCTACATGGAGGCTGGCAAGAAGTTTCCTGACAAGCCGCCTGTCGCGCTCGCAGCATGGCGCGCTGCAATGGATTCTGCCAGGGAGCGTTCCGCGGGACGTGCCGTTTTTGCTGTCGGGAAGTCATTTGGCGGGCGCATGGCATCAATGGCGGTCGCCGAAGGCATGGATGCCGCCGGACTGGTGTTCCTTGGCTACCCCTTGCATGCGCCCAAGAAGCCGGAAAAAATGCGCGATGCGCATCTCTACGGCTTGGAGCTTCCCATGCTGTTTCTTCAGGGAAGTCGGGACCCATTTGCCCAGCCAAGGGAACTGGAACCGGTGGTGGAGCATATTGGGTCCAACGCAAACCTGGATTGGTTCGAAGGCGCAGACCATTCATTCAAAGTTGCCTGGTCCAAACGCACCACCGGGCAAGACGGTGCGTTGCTGGCAGCCCCGGTGTTGGCGTTCGTTCGCGCCAATTCCTAGATGGGTGCAGCGTACTGAAACAGCACGCTCAAAAAAGACAATGGCGGCACCAGCGAGTTTTTTGCTGGAGCCGCCATTGCAGGGTTCACCTGTCATTTCAGGTCTTTGAGGACTAGTTCCAGATGTCGTCTCCACGCAGGGAGGCATCCGCGCCACCATCTGCGTAGATGGTCTGACCGGTGACATGCGTGTTCTCTTCGCTACTCAGCCAAGCCAACAAGCGGGCCAAGACGATTGATTCCGAGTGGTAGTTCAGCGGCATAGGAACATGGCTGTCCGTCATTTCGCGGCCCTCAGGGGTGGAGAGCAGCTCAGCGGTCATCGGGGAGATCACGGTTCCCGGAGCGATGGCGTTCAGCGGGATGCCGGCACCTGCCCACCTCTCGGTGATGCATTCGCGACGAACCCAGCGGGAGAGCGCACGCTTGCTCGAGGGGTAGTTAAGGTAGCCCTGGCCGGGCCCCTCCGCAGCCAATGCGGTACCGATCCTTACTGCCGTCTCTTCGTCACCGGCCAGCATTGCATCGACAAGTTCACCGGAATTCGGCTGCAGCGACGCCATGGAGCTCACGACAACAGCGCGTGGGGAATCACTCTTGGCGAGGGCCGGCGCCATGTGCTCGAGGAACTCGGTGACACCGAAGTAATTGACCTTGACGGTCAGCGGCGACGGAGCGGCGATGCCTGCACAGGCAATCACTGCATCGACCTTGCCGTCCGCAAGCTCCAGTGCCTTTTCGGCTGCGGCAACGCGCCCCTCGGAAGTACTCAAATCGGCTTCCACTTCTGCGCCACGAAGGTCAACACCAATGACATTTTCCCCGCGTTCGCGCAGCAGCTGCGCGGTCGACGCCCCGATTCCCGAACCTGCTCCAGTGATGATGTATGTGCGACTCACGATGTTTCTCCTTCATTGACGTCCATGTTGGACGATCCGTAGGGGGATCCGGAAATACTCCGTTTTGGCGGGCAGCGCTCCCGCATGGGGCACTGGTTCTACGCTTCCCGTTCAATCAACATCATAACATGTTTACTGTCGTAAGGACAGTACTCCGCATCTTCGGCAGCTCTCACGGACCAGCACGCCATGCGCAAAAAAATGCCGGCAGTGCCCTTACGGACCCACCGGAGCCCTTCGCTTCCCCTGCCGCGCAAAGCCTTCATGGCGCCAACCAATCACTTACGCGGGCCGTATCGAACCGCACGGAAGGCCTGGCTGGTCGGCAACGAGGAAGGCCGGGTCCTGTCAGACCCGGCCTTCTTCGCTGTGTTTCCTACAAAAATTTCGACTCGGTTTAGACGTAGTCCTTGTACTTTTCCAGGTGGCGGACCGGGGTGGAGAGCGCATCGCGGCGGAACGGGTCGCCCAGTTCGCGGGTGCACATGACCTCAATGACGGTGGTCTTGCCCTCAAGCATCTGGGCGTCGATTGCTTCCTTGAGCGCAGCACCGACGTTGTCCAGGTTGTCCACGACGACGCCCTCAGCGCCCATGGAGCGGGCCATTTCGGCAAACGACTCGCCATTGTCCAGCTCGCCTGCAATGAAGCGGCGGTTGTAGAACTCGACCTGGTTCTTCTTTTCCGCGCCCCACTGGCGGTTGCGGAAGACCACCGCGGTGACCGGGATGTCGTGCCGGACGGCGGTGAGGACCTCGCCCATGCTCATGGCCCAGGCTCCGTCACCTGCGTAGGCTACGGCCGGGCGGTGCGGCGCAGCGGCCTTGGCGCCGATGATGGTCGGCAACGCGTAGCCGCAGTTGCCGAAGGACATCGGGGCGAAGAAGCTGCGCGGCTTCTCGAAACGCAGGTAGCTATGGGCCACGGAGTTGATGTTGCCGATGTCGGTGGAGATCATGACGTCCTCCGGCATCGCATTCTCCAACTCACGCAGGACCTGGCGCGGGTGCAGCCAGTTGCCTTCCTCGCCCTTGGCCTCTTCGATGACATCGAGGGAGTATTCGTCCTTTTCGTGCGTCCAGTCGGAGAGCTCCTGCTCCCAGGCTTCCTTTTCGGACTTGATGGTTGCCGCGCGCTCTGCCTTGGTGGCATCCGAGGCAAGCTCGATGCTCTCGAGGCGCTTGGAAAGTTCAATGGCAACGGCCTTCGCATCGCCGGTGATGCCCACGGCGATCTTCTTCACCAGGCCGAGCTTGGTGTGGTCGGCATCGATCTGGATGATCTTGGCTTCTGTGGGCCAGTAGGCCTGGCCGTACTGCGGCAAGGTGCCGAACGGGCCAAGCCGGGTGCCCAAGGCGATCACGACGTCGGCCTGGGAAATCAGCTTCATGCCGGCCTTAGAACCCTGGTAGCCCAGCGGTCCCGCCCAGAGCGGGTGGCTGGCCGGGAAGGAGTCGTTGTGCTGGTAGCTGTTGACCACCGGTGCGCCCAGGCGCTCGGCCAACGCCTTTGCTTCCTCGACGCCGTCGGCCATGACCACGCCGCCGCCGGAAACGATAACCGGATTCTTGGCCGTTTTGAGCAATTCGACGGCCTCGTCCAAGGACTTGGTGCCACCGGCACCGCGGTCGACCCGGCGCGGGGCCGGGATCTCGGTGATGGATTCACCGTAGAAGTAGTCACGCGGGATGTTCAGCTGGGTCGGACCGTTTTCACTCATCGCGCGGTCGAAGCAGCGGGCGGTGAACTCCGCCATGCGGTTCGGGTGGGTCACGTGACCCTGGTACTTGGTGAATTCCTGGAACATCGGCAGCTGGTTGGCTTCCTGGAAACCACCCAGGCCGATGGTGTTGGTTCCGGCTTCGGGCGTGATGATCACGACGGGGCTGTGGGCCCAGTATGCGGCGGCGATGCCGGTGACGCAGTTGGAGATGCCGGGACCGTTCTGGCCAATGACAACCCCGTGGCGTCCGGAGGCACGTGCGTATCCGTCGGCCATGTGGGCCGCACCCTGCTCGTGAACCACCGGCACCAGTCGGATACCGGCCGGGGCGAAGATGTCCATGGCGTCCATGAAGGCGGAACCCATGATGCCAAACATGTCGGTGACATCGTTGGACACCAACGTCTCAACGAAGGCTTCCGACGAGGTCATCTTCTGCGCGCCCTTGACGACTTCGCGGGAAGTGGGCTTTTCGGTCAATACATCGGTCATTACGACTCTCCTTCGTTGAAAATTAAGACCCCATGGATACGCAAAGTCTCAAAAAATGATTCAAACCGCTCCCATAAACGGGATTGAATACAAATCTATGCGTCCCAGATCACATCCGTCAACCCCCTATCTCATTTATTACTGCTCCTGATACGATTTAATGAAACTTCGCATACCTGCAGATTGGACTGATCATGGAAAACCTCACGGAACCGGCTCTCGGCCCCGCGGGCGCTGTCCAGGGAGAGACTCCGGCCCTGCGCCTGTTCGCCTTGCTGGAGCTGATCACTACGCGTGACCAGCTCTTCACGTTGCAATCGCTGGTGGACCAGACGGGACTGCCCAAACCGACCGTGCACCGCATGCTTCAGCAGCTCGAAGGGGCGAACTTGCTCACCCGCCAAGCGGACGGAAGGCACTACGGAACCGGTTCGCGCATGCGCCGCATGGCAGAGGACGTGCTGCTCAACGACACGCGGCACGGCACAAGGCACGCGATCCTGCGTGGACTGGTCGATGAAATCGGCGAAAGCTGCAACATCACCTCCCTGTCGGGAACCGAGGTCATTTATCTCGACCGCGTCGAAACCAACGAGCCGTTGCGGGTACACCTTGGACCCGGATCCCGTGTACCGGTGCATTGCTCGGCCAGCGGAAAAATAATCCTCTCCCAGTTCGGCCCCACACAGCGCGAACGGGTGCTCTCCACCGGGCAACTGCAAAAGTTCACCGCCCACACTCTCACCGACAAGGCCGGGATCGAAGAGGAGTTGAACCGGATCCGGCTCGATGGATATGCTGAAGACCGCCAGGAGTACCTGGACGGCCTGGTCTGCCTGGCCGTGCTGGTGCCCAACCCCGCCGGACGCTCGAACCTCTGCGTCGCGGTGCAGGCGCCGGTGATGCGAAAATCCTCGGCCGACCTGCTTGAACTGCTGCCGGCCCTACGCCGGGCGGCCGAGGCAATCGCCCGTATCGAAGACCATTCGGATCTGGGTTCGCCCGAGTCCGAGCCGGTAGCTGTGGGATGGTGAACAACATGAATCCGGAATCACCCATGACCCCGGCACCGGAAATGGTCTCGGCCCGCGAACTCTTCGGCATAGACCACGACCTGCTTGTACCCCGGTTCCCCAAGGCCACCGAGCATGTCCCGGCCATCGATCCGGCCTATAGGTTCAACCCGGACGTCACCCTCGCCATACTGGCCGGCTTCACCCACAACTCCAGGGTGCTCATCCAGGGACTTCACGGCACCGGGAAGTCCACTCACATCGAGCAGGTGGCCGCCCGGCTCAACTGGCCCCTGCTGCGGGTGAACCTCGATGGTCACATCAGCCGGCTGGACCTGGTCGGCAAGGACACCGTGGTGATCCAGGACGGCCAGCCGGCAACCAAGTTCCAGGAAGGGGTGATTCCCTGGTCAATGGTCCAGCCCATGGCGCTGGTCTTTGATGAATACGATGCCGGACGTCCCGATGTCATGTTCGCCATCCAGCGGCTGCTTGAACGCGACGGCGGCTTCACCCTCCCGGACCAGAACCGCGTGATCCGCCCGCATCAGCATTTCCGGCTCTTCGCCACGGCCAACACCGTGGGCCTGGGCAACCTCAACGGCCTCTACCATGGCGTCCAACGCCTGAACCATGCCCAGCTGGACCGCTGGAACATCGTCGCCGCGCTGGACTACCTGGCGGTGGAGGACGAAATCGGGATTGTTGCCGCCCGCGTCCCCGCCTTGGCGCAAACACCATCGGGCATGGACTTGATCCGCTCCATGGTCCAGGTCGCCAACCTGACTAGGGACGGCTTTGCCGCCGGTGACATCTCGACCCTGATGTCACCGCGCACGGTGATCACCTGGGCGGAAAACATCTCCATCTTCCGCGACCCGGCACGCGCCTTCAGGCTCTCGTTCATCAACAAGTGCGACGAAGCGGAGCGATTCATCATTTCCGAGTACTACCAGCGCGTCATGGCCTCCGAACTCGACGAGTCCTACGCACTGCTTGCCGCCGGTACCTGAGATGCCGGGGCAGGAAACGGTCCCATCCCGGCTGATGGAACGGCGCGCCCAGGAAATCAGGCAGCTGTGCGCTGCCTCCCTGCGGGCGCTCGGTGCAGACCCGCGCCTGGAATTGCTGGGCACCAGGGCCTATCGCGGCACCTCCGTGCTGCCCTTCAATGCCCCACACCTCTATCCGGCACTGCCGGATGCCGATTTCGTCTCGTTTCGTGGGGCCAGCGACGGGCTAGCCCTGCGGGCCACGCATTCGGATGACGAGAAGCACCAGGCATTGCTCCCTGGGTCCCCCAGTGCCAGGTTGGTCTTCGAGGTGCTCGAGCAATTCCGCTGTGAATCATTGTCCACCTTGCCCGGCGTCGTGGAGAACCTGCGGGCACGGCACATCTCGTGGTCCAAGGAATTCATTGCCTCGGGGCTCACCGAGACTTCGCTGGGAATGTTGCTCTACACGATCATCCAGGTCACGCGATCGCGGATCACCGGTGAACCGGTGGTGCCCGAGTCCGAGGACATGATCGAGGCAACTCGTGCCAACCTCTCCTCAAGTCTTGGCCCGTTGCTTCCGCACCTGCGCCGCAAGGCACACAGCCAATCCGCCTTCGCCCCGCATGCGTTGGACATCGCTGGCCTTGTGGACGAGGCGGTCAACGCGTTGGAGTCCAAACGGCCCGCGCGCGCGCGTTCCAAGGACAAGGAAGCCAAGGCTCCCTCGTTCTCCCTGCTCATGGACGTCGAGTCCGATGCCGCGGCCATCGGCGCCTTGGTATCGGGAACCAGCAGCACGCTGGAACAAGCGCAGGACGGGTACACGGTCTTCACCCGCGCCTATGACAAGGTTTCGGTTGCCGGGGATTTGGTGCGCGCGGACCTGTTGCGCGGATATCGCGAGCGCGTCGCCCAACGGGTGCATGAGGAAGCGGTGAATGTGGCGCTGCTGGCCAAGAAACTCCAGGCGCTGCTCTGCGTCCAGGAGCGTTCCGGCTACGATTCCGGCGCCGAAGAAGGGCTGCTCGACGGCGCCCGGCTGGGCCAGCTCGTCGCATCGCCGACCGAGCGCAGGGTGTTCAAAACCGACCGTTTCGAACCATCCGCCGCGGCAACCCTGACGTTCCTGGTGGACTGCTCGGGCTCCATGAAGCAAAACGCACCGGGCTTGGCAGCCTTCCTCGACGTACTGGTGCGGGCACTGGAACGAATCGAGGTGCCCTGCGAAGTTTTGGGCTACACCACCGGGGCCTGGAACGGCGGTCGCGCCCTGAAGGACTGGCGGCGCGCCGGCACCCCCGCGAACCCCGGCCGGCTCAACGAGCTTAGCCATCTGGTCTTCAAGGACGCCACGACCTCGTGGCGCACAGGACGCACTTCTCTTGCCGCAATGCTCAAGTCCACGCTGTACCGGGAGGGAATCGACGGGGAGGCGGTGCGCTGGGCGTTGGGACGGCTACGGGATCAGGATGCGGATTCCCGGTTCCTTGTGGTGATATCGGACGGCAGCCCCGCCGATGGCGCCACGGCCAACGCGAACGACGAGAACTACCTGCAACATGACCTTGCGGGGGTGCTGCGCACCGCCGAGGCCGCCGGTGGAACGACGATCCTGGGCCTGGGCCTGGGGCTGGACATGAGCCAGTACTTCCGCCGCAGCACCATCCTGGATGCCGAACGCCTCGGTGGTTCCGAATCGGTGCGCGACCTCCTGGGTCTCCTGGAACGCTCGGTACGCGCAGCACGCTGAGCCCGGCCTGGAACGACCGTGGACCAAGAACGTCCTTGGCTGCTACCGACACAGGCAGAGCAAGGACGTCCCACTCATGGCAAAAACAGGAATCGACGGTGCAGTCAGAGATTCCGGCGCATGACGAGCCGCGGCATCCGGCTGGCCACGGCATCGGTGGTGCCGATGACTCGGAACCCTTCCTGCTCGAACATTCCCCGGGTCCCGACGAACGCCATGGTGGTGTCCAGGCGACCCACCGGGTCCACCGGTTGGGCTTCGATTACCGGTGCTGCGCATGATGCGGCGTATTCAACGGCACTCTCGAGCAGGTGGGTCGGGATGCCCTGCTATCGGTGCCCGCTGCGAACGACCACGCAAATGATGCTCCACACGGGAACCACGTCCTCGGGGCGGATGAGCTTGGATCCCGCAAGGCGCGGGATCCCTGTCCGGGGACCGATGCTGCACCACCCGACGGGTTCGCCGTCGCGGTAGGTGATCACACCGGGTGGGCCCTCCCGCTCGCACAGCCTGCGCATGGCGTTCTCGACCATGGAACCATTCTGTCGTTCTGCCTCCGTCCTGGCCATGGAAGGCCCCACAAGCAACTTGGCATCGAGAAGAAGTGCCGATGGCCACCACGCCGTTGAACCGGGCATGGCAGCCATCCGCATCCTGGTGCAGGCCCGGCCTAGTGGCTCGATCAGGACGTTTGCTAGCGAGCGGACCAGCCCCCGTCCATCGTGTAGCTGGCACCGGTCACCATGGACGCTTCGTCGCTGGCCAGCCAGGCCACTAGGGAGGCCACTTCCTCCGGTTCGATCAGGCGCTTGATGGCGCTTTCCGTCAACATGATCTTGGCCAGCACCTCGGCCTCGGGGATGCCGTGTACCCGGGCCTGGTCCGCCACTTGTTTTTGCACCAGTGCCGTGCGCACGTAGCCGGGGTTGACGCAATTGCTGGTCACACCGCGCTCGCCACCTTCAAGCGCGGTGACCTTGGACAGACCTTCGAGTCCGTGCTTGGCGGTGACATAGGCCGCTTTGAAGGGCGAAGCGCGCAGCCCGTGCACCGAGGAAAGGTTGATGATCCGACCGAATCCCTGCGCATACATATTCGGTAGGGCCGCACGGATCAACAGAAACGGGACCTCCAACATGAGGTTCATGATCCGCCGGAAGTCCTGCGGATTGAAGTCCTGGATCGGGCTGATGTGCTGGATCCCGGCATTGTTGATGAGGATGTCCACCCCATCGAGCGCTTTATCCAGCCGCTCGTCGGCAACCGCGGCCGGATCCAGCAAATCGACCACCCAGCTTGAGCCGCCGGCTTCCGTTGCCACCGCCTCGGCCGCGGCCCCATCCTTGTCCGCGACGATGACGTGGGCGCCTCGGGCAGCCAGCGCGTGAACCACGCCCAGTCCTATACCGCTGGCGCCGCCGGTGACCAGCGCCCGTCTGCCCGCCAACGGCTGGGAAGCACTCCGGCTCATCGGTTCGGTTTCTTGGTTGGTCATGATTCTTCCCTTACGTGGAGCATGGTGGTTCTGGTTCCGGCGGCGGAGCGGCTCAGGCGTTGACCCGGGCCGTGGTGAGCCCATGCTTGCGGGCATCGGCGTCGTCGATGTCGTGCAGGGAAACGCCCTTGGTCTCTTTCAGGGTGATCACCGCGAAGGCCGTGATGGCACAGGCCACTGCCACGTAGATGGCCACCGGCAGCCAGGAGCCGTAGTTCTGCAGCAACGCGGTAGCGATGATCGGCGCCATTGAGCCGGCGATGATCGAGGTGACCTGGTAGCCCAGGGAGACGCCTGAGTAGCGCATGCGGGTGGGGAACATCTCGGCCATGATGGCCGGCTGGCCCGCATACATCAGCGCGTGGAAGCACAGGCCGATGGTGACCGCAGCGATGATGATGAACGGGTTCCGCGTGTCAAACATCGGGAAGGCAAAAAACGCCCAGCTGGCTCCCAGCACCGCACCGGCAAGGTAGACCGGCTTGCGGCCGAAGGCATCCGAGAGCCGCCCGACCTGGGGGATCACGATGAAGTGGATGATATGGGCCACCAGCAGGGCCAGCAGCAGCTGGCTCGTGTCATAAGAGTGCACGGTCTTCAGGTAGACGATGGTGAAGGAGACGATGATGTAGTAGAGGATGTTCTCTGCAAAGCGCAGGCCCATGGCGCCGAAGATGCCCCTGGGGTACTTCTTCACGACCTCCAGCACGCCGTAGCGGACTGCCTTGTCGGCCTCCACCTGGGCACGGGCCTCAAGGAAGATCGGCGCCTCGGAAACGTGGGTCCGGATGTAGTAGCCGATGATGACGATCAGTGCGGAGACCCAGAAGGCCACACGCCAGCCCCAGCTCAAAAACTGCTCGGTCGGGAGGATCCATGACATGCCCAGCAGCACCAAGGTGGCGAGCAGGTTGCCCACCGGCACGGCGGCCTGGGGCCAGCTCGACCAGAAGCCGCGCGATTCGTTCGGGCTGTGCTCGGCGACCAGCAGGACCGCTCCGCCCCACTCGCCGCCCACGGCGAAGCCCTGGAGGAAGCGCAGGATCACCAGTAGCGCAGGCGCCCAGTAGCCAATGGCGTTGAAGCCCGGCAGGCAGCCCATCAGGAAGGTGGCCACGCCGACCATGATGATGGTGACCTGCAGCGTGTGCTTGCGCCCGAGCCTGTCTCCGATCTGGCCAAACACGATGCCGCCTAGCGGACGGGCGATGAATCCCACCGCGTAGGTCAGGAACGCGGCGATGATGCCGTCCAGTTCCGTATCCGAGTTGGGGAAGAAGAACTTGCCGAAGACCAGCGAGGCTGCGGTGGCGTATAAGAAGAACTCGTACCATTCCACCACCGTGCCCACCATGGAGGCGGCCACGATCTTTTTCAGCCCCGATTTCTCCGACTTCGGGACCTCATTCGATCTGACGAAACTCATGGGCTTGCTCCTTATTGTTCTGCGGATGTCGGCGTTGACATCGACGCTGTAGGGGATCTGTGCGCCACCTCACAGGACGGCTTTATCCAGTATGGATACTGCAACGCTGTGCAACAATGCCCAAATTGGCACAGTTCGGTTGCTTAATTGCAGATATGAACCCTCCGCCCCTTACTGCTGCTTCCCCGAATCCCCATCACCTGCTGGTTCTTCTGACGGTGGCACGAACCGGAAGGTTCACCACCGCGGCCGAGGCCCTGGGCTTGAACCACACCACCGTTTCACGCCAGATCGCTGCGCTGGAGAAAAGCCTCGGTGGCCGCGCACTTGCCCGCACCGTGGGCGGTTGGGAGCTGACGGACCTGGGCCGCCGGGCCGTGCGGGCGGCAGAGGACGTGGAAGCCGCGGTGGCCACCATCAATGAAGGCGAGGAAGAAGCCGACAGGATTTCCGGCGTCGTCCGCATCTCTGCCACGGACGGGTTCAGCGCGTTCATCATCGCTCCGGCGATTGTGCAGCTGCGGCGCAAACACCAGAACCTCAGCGTGGAGATAGTCAATGTCACCCGCCGGGCGCTGCAGCACCGATCAGGGCTGGATCTGGAAGTGGTGGTCGGTGAACCGCAGGTCCACCGGGCGGAAGCGATCCGGCTTGGCGATTACACGCTGGGGATGTACGCCTCGCGCCGCTACCTTAAAGACTTCGGCACACCCACCAGCATGGCCGAACTGGGCGAGCACCGATTGGTGTATTTCGTCGATTCGATGCTGCAGGTCGATGACTTGGATGCCCCGCGGCGGCTGGTTCCCGGGATGCAGGATTCGCTGAGTTCCACCAACGTTTTTGTCCATGTCGAAGCCACGCGTGCCGGCGCCGGGATCGGCTTCCTGCCGTGCTACATGGCAGGTCGCCACCCGGACCTGGTGCGGCTGCTACCCGAGGATTTCGCCGAACGCCTACCGTACTGGATGGTGCTGAGACCGGATTCGCTGCGCCAGCCCGCGGTCGCGGCAGTGGCCGAGGCTCTGCGCCGCCGGACGACCGTCGTCGAAGAAGCCTTGTTGGGCAACGAACCGCTGGGCTCCTGACAACAAAGGGGCGCGTGTGCACCCCGGAGGAACTCGCCGAACACCGCGGCGGCCATACGTCAAACAGCAATGGGCGTGTGGGGGGGGGAAACCCTTCCGCCCCACACGCCCATTCCTGGTGGCCGGGACACATCCCCCGGCCGTCTTGCTACATCTGCAGCAGCAGCACCCCGGCGTAACCGAGTCCGGCAATCAGCGCCCACGAGCACAGTGCCATGACGATCGAGACGCCCTTCGAGTGGAAGAGCTGGCGGATCCGCACGGCGGAACCGAGTCCGAAGAGGGCGGCGGCAAGCACGATGTCCTGGACGATCGTTGCGGCGTCCAGCAGCTCGGGCGGCAGGTTGAAGATCGAGCGCACGGCCACCAGGGCAACGAACCCGATGATGAACATCGGCACGATCGGGGGCAGCTTCAGCCCCTCTTGCTCCGATCCGCCCTTGCTGGACCGCCGGCTCATCACCCCGGCAATGGCGACCATGGGAGCCAGGGTCAGGACGCGGGTGAGCTTGATGACGATGGCGATGGCCAGGGCAGAGGCCCCGGCGGTTTGCGCGGTGGCAACAACCTGGCCCACGTCGTGCACGGAGGCTCCGACCCACTGGCCAAAGGCCTCCGGGCTTAGGCCCAATGGACCCATGAGCAAGGGAAGCACCGCGATGGCCAGGGTACCGCAGAGAGTCACCAGCGCCACCGGGATCACGGTGTCCTCCTCCTTGGAGCGGCGCACCGCACTCATCGCACCGATGGCCGAGGCCCCGCAGATGGAGAAACCCGTGGCGATCATCAAAGGTTGGTCCCCAGGCAGGCGGAAAGCCTTGCCCAGCAGATAAGTCCCCCCAAAGGCCAACAGCACGATCACCACGACCACCACGAAGGTGGCCCAGCCCAGCGCAAGGACGTCAACAATGCTCAGCTTCAGGCCCAGCAACACGATCCCTGCCCGCATCAGCTTCTTGCCTGCGAAGCCGAGCCCCGCCTTCCACGGGCCCGCCACCAGCTTGCTGGGACCGGGAATGTTCGCCGAGAGTACCCCGAGCACCACCGCGGTGGTCATCACCGGGATCGAGGGGATGAGCATATGAACCAGGAACGCCAAGGGTACGGCCACGGCGCAGGCAGCCAAACCGGCCCAGTGCTTCCGTATCCATGGGCTGGTCTTGCCCGGTGCCGGGGCGGGAGCGGGCGAACCGGGGGGCTGCGCCAGAGGCTCCTGTGTTTGATGGGCCATAAAGTTCGCTCCTTCGTGAAGTCGTGGCAGCGGGGTGAGCCCGCAAGACCCGGACCGGATGTATCCGGTAAGGATCCAGCGGAAGCACCCCGAGCATTGCCTTGGTTAGAATCCTTGGACTGCCCGTTTCTCAGGCATCCCCAATCACCGAGGGACGGAGGACTTGAATCGGGTGCCCTCGGGACGCGGTGCGCCCAAAACGAGGATATCAACCTGGTCGTTGGACAGCGTCTTGTTGTGCTTCCTGCGCACCAGGAAGAACACGATGCCCAGCAGGGTCCAAACGGCCAGCGCCGTCATGGATTCCTTGCCCAGCACGCCCGGGGAGCCCGGGATGAGGAGCAGGGCCATGAAGACCAGGGCGGTGACCGCGCCCAGCGCACTAAGCACCTTCTTCGAGGTGGAGTGGATCCCTTCGAGGTCGCCCGGAAGTTCCGGGGATTTGGACGTTCGGAAGATCCTGAAGGCGCACAGGCAGGTGTAGAGGTAGGCAACGGTCACTCCGACCGCGGACATGTCCACGACCCAGGTCAACGCGGCACGACCGAACCAAGGGCTGATCAAGCAGATGGCGCCGACGAAGATAATGCCCACGTAGGGTGTCTTGTACTTGGGGTGCAGTCGGGCGAACATCTTCGGGACCATCTGCGCCCGGCCCATGCCCAGCAGGACGCGGCTTGCCGCAACGTAGAACCCGTTCAGGCCGGTGCTCACGCCCATGGTGATGCCGATGGTCAGCAGCAGCAATCCGGATCCTCCCATGACCCCGGTCAGCGCGTCCGCGGTGCCCCAGGCCGAATCCCCGGCAACGAGCGCCTCCCACGGGGCGGCCATGGCTACCGCGGCGATCATTGCCCCGTAAAGCAGCGCAGCAGCCAACAAGGCCAGCACGATTAGCTTCATGGCCTTGGACGGCGGGAAGTCGAACTCCTCCGCTGCCTGTGGCACGTTGTCGAAGCCAATGAACGCCCAAGGTGCGATGGCCACGATGGCGGCAATCGCGGCAATCGGGTTCACGCCCTCGGGGAAGGCCGGAGTTACGTTGGAGAAGACTGCTTCCGGGCTGGCCAGAACGGCAACCAGGATGCAGGCGACAGCGATGAGCATTATGACGCAGGCGATGAACTGTATGCGTCCGGAGATCGCGGTGCCTCGGATATTCAGGTAGGCGAACACTGCAAGGGCAGTCATCGAGATGAGCACCTCTACGAGGTAGACGTCCCATCCGGCCACCGTATACAGGTAACCCTGCTGGACCACGTCGGGCATGATCTTGCGGAACAGCAGCGCCAGCGCAGAGGCGTTCAGCGCCACGATGCAAATGTACCCAAGGGTCAGGAACCAGCCGCAGAAGAATGCGTGGGTCCTCCCGAAGCCGACGAGTGCGAAAGCCAGCTCGCCGCCGGAGACAGGGAAGGTCTTGATCAGGAATCCGTAGCTGACGGCGATGAGCACCATCAGTGCGCCGCCGATCATGAACCCGGAGATCGCGCCGAGCGGGCCTCCCATCGCCAACCAGTCGGTGGGAAGGATGAAGGCGCCCCAACCGACCGCCGAACCCAGGGCAATGGCCCAGACCCAGTGGGCCTTAAGGGTCCTTTGCAGGCGCTCCGGCTGATCGCCTTCGTAATTTGGGGCAGTTGGGCCCGATGGGCCACTCACTGGTGGTGCCGGCATATCTGGTTTGGCTTTCATTGGAACCTCGTTGGTAGGCGGGATGACAGCATTGTCATTCCGTGTGAAGTACGGTACCTGCGGAACCGTTCCTGGTCACGTCTGGTGAGATTGCAGCATGCTGATAAGGGAGACATTGACAATGTCCGCGACGCTCGCGCCGCGTGAAAGATCGTTGATCGGTGCAGCCAACCCTTGCAGGATCGGCCCATAGGCTTGGGCCCCGGCAAGACGTTGGGTGATCTTGTACCCGATGTTACCCGCGGCCAAGTTGGGAAAGATGAAGACATTAGCGTGGCCGGCCACCATCGAGTCCGGGGCCTTGGATTCGGCAACCGAGGCAACCAGGGCCGCATCGAACTGCAACTCCCCGTCGATCATCAGTGTCGGGTCGACCGCCCTGGCCAAGGCCGTTGCGGTGCGCACCGTGGAGATAGTCTCATGCTCCGCCGATCCGGCCGTGGAAAAGGACAGCATGGCCACCGCCGGCTCCTGGCCCGTCAACGTGGCGAAGGTATGAGCCGTTGCGATGGCGATGTGCGCCAGCTGGGTGGAATCGGGTACGGGAATCACGGCGCAGTCACCGTACCCCATGTAGCGTCCATCGCTCAGCCTCATGAGAAACGAGGAGGAAATGGTTCCACCGGTTTGCGGTGTTCCCACCACCCGAAGCGCCGCACGCAGCACGTCCGAGGTAGGCCTGGTAGCCCCCGCGACAACAGCCGAGGCCAGCCCCGCCGGCACGGCGGCGACGGCAAGGAACAACGGGTCATCCATCCAACCGGCGGTCTTGGCCGGATCCAGGGCTTCGATGGCCCCCGCCAAGTGGATCCCGGCGGGACCTGCCCTCAGCTCTTCCACGCCCATGACGGTGGTGGAATCGGTGAGGGTAACCCCCGCGGTGAGCGCAATCGCCGCAATGCGCTCGCGCTCACCAACAAGGATGGTTTCCAGACCGAACTCGCCCAGCAACCCGGCCGCCGCGATGGCCCGCTCGTCTTGGCCGTCGGCCAGGACCAGCGGCCCGCCGACACCTGGCACGTGCTGGGCCATGAAGCGGGCCAGCATGTTTTCATCGACCCCCTGGGGCCGCACCGGTGCGATGGTCATGAGCGGATTTCCCTTTCCCGGGTCCTAGGCCGAGGCCGAGGCCAGTGCGGCGGGCGCCTTCAGGAAGCTGTCCACCGCTCCCATGACATGGTCGACCTTGTGCAGCAGGTCATCGAGTACGTCTTGGTCGGCAACCAGCGGCGGGGAGAGCACCAGCATCGTCGCGCCGCGGTTGTCCGGGCGGGTGATGAGGTTGACCTCGCGCATGGCCTGGGGCATGACCTGGCCGAGCAGTGCCTTGGACTCGTCGGCGGTGAGCTCGCGGCCGGTTTCCCTGTTGCCCATGAGCTCGATGGAGTAGAAGAACCCTGCGCCGCGGTATTCCTTGATGCTGCTGTGCGCCGAAACGATCGAATCCAGGCCGTTCTGGAAGTACGGCTCGAGGCTGCGTACGTTGCCCACGACATTTTCTTCCTTCAGCGCCTTGAGGTTCGCCACCGCGACCGCCGTGGACACCGGGTGCCCGCCCCAGGTCGCGCCGTGGGTAAAGACACCGGCCTGCGGGGAGGCGAGCATGCCATCGGCCAACGGCTTGCGGATGATCACCCCTCCCAGTGGTGCGTAGCCGGAGGTGGCGCCCTTGGCGAAGGTGATCATGTCCGGGACCACACCGTATTTGATGCTGCCGAACCATTCGCCCAAGCGGCCGAATCCGGTGATGACCTCGTCGGCGACCAGCAGGATCCCGTGCTCGTCACAGATCGAGCGTAGTTCCTGCCAGTAGCCCGGCGGTGGAACCAAGGCGCCGCGTGAGTTCTGCACGGGCTCGGCGAACAGCGCGGCAATGGTGTGCGCGCCTTCGCGGGCAATGACCTCGCGGATGGCTTGGATGGAGGGCAGGTCTGCGGCGGATCCGCCCTCGGGGATGACTTCCCCCAAGGTGTTGGGCACGTGGAATACCCCGGGCATCAACGGGCCGAAGGCTTCCTTGTAGGCTGGGATGCCGGTGACGGCCAGGGCGCCTAGGGTGGTGCCGTGGTAGGCCATGTGGCGGGCGATAATCTTGGTGCGCTCCGGTTCGCCCTCGCCGCGGTGGTACTGGCGGGCGAACTTGATGGCCGATTCCACGGCCTCGGAGCCCGAGTTCACGAAGAAGACGACGTCCAGGTCTCCGGGGGCCTGCTCGGCGATGGCGGTGGCCGCGTCGACGGCCGCGGGGTGCGCCGAACCCCAGTTGGTCCAGAAGGCCAGCTTAGACATCTGCTCGTATGCTGCGGCGGGGATGTCCTTGCGACCATGGCCGATGTTGGCGCAGAAGAGTCCGGCCAATCCGTCCAGGAACTTGTTGCCGTCCTCGTCAAAGAGGTAGCTTCCCTCGCCCCGGACGATGATGGGCAGGTTCGGGTCGTTCCACACCTGGCCGGTAGTGAAGTGTGGGTAGAGATGCCGTTGCGCACGATTGCGGATATCTGAGTTGGTCACGAGACCCCTCCAATTCAAAGTTTTCGTCTCAGGGGCCCTGTCGCGTCATCGCTGCCGGCCCCCGCACCATCCGATGTTGCGGTGTGGTGGGTATCACTCTGCCCCTATGCTGGGTCCTTTTCCAGACCCAAAACGGCGTCCCTTTTTAGGTACCAGAAACCTACCTACAAGTAGATCCGCTGGACCCTGGATCCCACACCGGTCAAAACCTCGTAGGGAATGGTCCCCGCCGCGGCAGCCCAAGCCTCCACATGCGGCTCCTTCGAGTCCCCTGGCCCGAAAAGAAGCACCTGGTCACCGGCCACGACATCGTCATCGCCCACGTCAACCACGAACTGGTCCATGCAGACCCTGCCCAGCACCCGGTAGCGGCCCTCCCCGACCTGCACCGGCCCCACCGAGCTGGCACTGCGGAAAACACCGTCTGCGTAACCCAGCGGGACCACCGCCAAGGTGGTCTCCTTGGAGGTGGATTCGGTGTGGCCGTATGAAATTCCTGCACCCGCGGGGGCACGCTTGGTTTGGACGACCGCAGCGGCCAAGGTCATGGCCGGACGCAGCCGCGGGCAGGTCTCCCGGGCTTCTTGTGGCAGCGGGTTCACCCCGTAGATGGCAATCCCGGGGCGGACCATGTCGTAGTGCGCCTCCGGGTTTCCCAGGGTCGCTGCCGAGTTGGCGATGTGCCGCAGCTCCGGCTCCAGGCCCAGTGAACGCGCGATGGAGAGCGCGGATTCGAAGACCGCCAACTGCGCCGCAACCGAGGCGTGGCCGGGCTCGTCCGCGCACGCCAGATGGGACCAGATACCCACCACCTTGATACGTCCGGCGACCTCAAGTTCCCGGGCCGCGGCACACAGCTCGGGCCAGTCAGCGATGGTTGCCCCGCCACGCCACATGCCGGTGTCGATCTTCAGGTGGATCCGCGGCGCCGCGGACACCAGGTTCCCGGCGTCCGCGATTTCATGCAGCTGGCCCAGGGAATACGCTGCCAACTCGATGTCCGCCTCGACGGCCCGGGCATAGGGCGCCCCCGGAGCGGAGAGCCAGGAAAAGAGCGGGGCCTCGATCCCGGCTTCGCGCACGGCAAAGGCCTCCTCGAGCACTGCAGTGCCCAGGTAGTCGGCCCCGCCATCCAGTGCCGCCCGGGCCGCGGGAACAATCCCATGCCCATAGCCATCTGCCTTGAGCACAGCCAGGAGCTTGGCCCCGGAGGCAACCCGCCGCAATGCCCGCACGTTGGCGGTGATTGCAGCCGTTTCAATGTAGGCCGCCCGCTGCGGCACGGACCCGGCGTTCCCTCGCGCCCCTGCGTCCGAGATGGTTTTGTCCATGTTGGCCTGGTTCATCGAAGACTCCCTTGTCCATGTTGCCGGTGCCGGCACCGTTACGGGACGCGAAGGCAGGAGCCTGCGCGTCACCTTCCACTGTTCTGTACCCGGGGCTGTCGGCCCAGATCCAGATCGCACGCGATTGATTGGGTCCACCGCGGTCCGGGTTACCGCGCGAGGCTACCCGTCGAGTTCCGCGATGACGCGGCCGAGCTCCTTGATGCCGGGGCGGATGGCCTCGAGCTTGATGGCTGCAAAGCCCAGCCTGAAGTGGTTGCGGTTTGCCTCGGGGTCATCGAAAAAGACGTCCCCGCGCTCGATGACGATTCCTGCTTCCAGCGCGGCAGAAGCAAGCGCCACGCAGTCAAGCCCCTCGGGTCCGCGGATCCAAATGCTCACCCCACCCGGGGGCGCGGTGACCGACCAAGGAACGAATTCCTCTAACGCCTCGGTGAGCACTTGCCACTTGCGCGCCAGTTGCGTGCGGCGGCGCGAGATCGTGCGCCGGTACTGCCCCGACTCGATCAACAGCGCCATGGCCCGCTGCGGGTGCCCGGCGATGTGCCGGATCTTGTAGCGTCGCTGGTTACGCAGCTCGGTGATCAACTCGGCCTCGGCCACCAGGTAGCCCATGCGCAACCCCGGGGCCAGGAACTTGGTGAAGGACCCGAGGTAGATGACGTGTTCTGAATTCGGCAGTGCTTTCAGCGCCGGGGTCGGCTTGCCGCGATAGCGGAACTCGCTGTCGTAGTCGTCCTCGATGACCAGGGCTCCGCCCGCGGCGGTGCCCTCCAGGATCTGCCGTCGCCGGCTTGATGAGAGCGTGACGTTGCTGGGGCTGTGGTGGCTGGGTGTCAGGTAGAGCAGGTCCAGGTCCGCCAACGAAACCGGTGGCACCAGGCCGTGCTCGTCCACTTGAAGCGGGCACAGTGTTGCACCAGTGCGGGCAAAGGTGTGCCGGGCATCGACATATCCGGGATCTTCCACTCCCACGAGGGTGCCCCGGCCCATCATGGTCTGCGCCAACAGGTCGAGTCCCTGCTGGGAACCCGCGGTGATCAGGATGTTCTCCGGGCGCACCAAGATGCCGCGGGCCGGCAGCACATGCTTGCACAGCATCTCGAGCAGAAACGGGTCGTCCTCGTCCACTGAGTCGCGCAGCGAGTAGAAAAGATGCGGTGGGTCAAGGGCCTCGCGAAGCGCCCGGGACCAGCCCAGCCGCGGGAAGTCGCGCTCATCGACCTGCCCCGCCACGAACGGGTAGGGATAGGTGCGCCAGTCGCGCACCTTGGTGATCTCCGGCATTCCCGCGTCCTCGCGCGGACGGATGTGCCTGGACCAGTCGACTACCGAGGTTCCGGCACCCGCCTCGGCGCCCGAAGGCTGGGCCCCGCGCAGCATCTGCGTATTGATGAAAAAACCGCGGCGCGAATGCGACTCGATGACACCCGAGGCCAGCAGTTCCTGGTAGGCGGCATTCACGGTGTTGCGCGAGAGACCCAGCTCCCGCGCCAGCTCCCGGGACGAGGGCAACGGCAGGTTCGGCGGGAGCGATCCGGCGATGATCTGGCTTTCCAGTGCCTCGCGCAGCTGCCTGTACAGCGGTTTGCCCGAATCAACGCTCACGGCGATCGGCGCCATGACCCGGGCGTAGGCGTTTTGTGGCAGCTGTTGGTCATCTTCGATCATGGCGTTGTGCCGGGTGCGACCCTAGAAGCGTCCCGGTCCCTGGGACGCGGTTGCCGGGACGTGGAACCGTGGGACCACAACCATGGGCACTGGCAGGGCACGGAGCATCTTGTTGGCGGTGGAACCCAGGAAAATGCGGCTGCGTTCGGCCAGCCGGCTGGAACCGATCACCACGATTTCCGAGTCGTCCCATTCCAGTGTCTCGATGGCGGCCTCGATCGATCGCCCTTGGGCGACGTCCGCAGTGACTACCGTGCGGCTGTGGACCCCTTCAATGGCACGTTCAAGGGTGGAGTTTGCGTGGGCGCGTGCCCACTGCCCCGAATCCCCGTGGTGCGAGTCCTTGTCCAGCGCCACTAGGGAGATCAGGCGCAGCGGAACGTGGCGGGCTGCCGCGGAATCCACAGCGACCTCGAGCACCGAATCGGCGCCGGCCCGGGTTCCCAGCGCTGCGGTGATCCTGGTGATCTCGCGCGGCGGCAGGTACCCGGAAGGCGCCAACGCCACCGGGACCGGGGAGGAGTGCAGCAGTGCGTTGGCCACGGAACCGACGGTAAAGCGCCTGAAGGGACCGGCGCTGGCGGCGCCCACGACCACAAGGTCAGCCTTGAATGCGGAGACCGCCTCGAGCAGCCCCTCGGCCATCGACCCGGCGAAACGGATGTGGGTGCGTGCGTTCATGCCAGAAGGGACCAGGGCCAGTGCGCGCTCCATCCACGTTTGCGCGGTTTGCGCAAGGAATTCCTGGTAGACGCGCTCACTGTGCGATCCCGCATCCTCCGGGGCCGAGCCCCTGATGATGTGGACCAGTTCCAGCTCGGCCTGCGCCGGGTCGGCCAGGGACTTGGAGAGGGCAAGGGCCAGCGAAATGGCCTCTCGTCCGCGCTTGTCTTCCGTGCATCCGACGACATACTTCATTTCAGTGGTCCCTCCGTTGGGTATCTGGCAAAGCTCGCTTCCTGCTTCACATGCCTATCAGCATTGCCCGTCCCAAGGAAAGGATGACGCCTCTATGACGCAGCTCACTGCTTGTCGCCTGAGTGCTGGGCCAGGAAGGAATACACTTCGGTTTCGTCCACGCCAGGGAAGGCGCCCTGGGGCATGGCCGCGAGCAAGTGGGTCTGGGCGCGGGCACTGGGCCAGGCTTGGCCGGCCCAAGCCCGCTGCAGCGCCAAGGGCGGTCGCCGGCAGCACGATTCATCGGGACAGGTAGAGGCGGAGCGCTCGGTGGTGTCGCGTCCACGGAACCATTTCACGTGCACGTATGGCACCCCGATGCTCAGCGAGAACTTCCCGGTGTTGGAGCGCTCGGTGCGCGCAGTGCACCAGAAGGTGCCCACGGTGGTGTCGGTGTACTGGTTGTAGGCGCTGAACTGGTCCGGCACGTCAAAGACCTCACGGCTGGTCCAGTGCCGGCACACCGTCTGGCCCTCGATGGCGCCGATGTGGTCCATCGGGAAGTTTACCCCGTCGTTTTCGTAGGCCTTGTGGATGATGCCGGACTCGTGGACCTTCTGGAAGTGCACGGTGATGCCCAGGTGCTCCGTGGCCAGGTTCGTAAAGCGGTGTGCAGCAGTCTCGTAGGACACGGCGAACGCGTCGCGGATATCTTCAACGGCAAGTTCGCGGGCGCTCTTGGCGCGCTGCAGGAATTCGACGGTGGCCTTCTGCGGCATCATCAATGCGGCGGCGAAGTAGTTGGTGGCAACGCGTTGGCGCAGGAACTCGGCGTAGTCCGACGGCGGGGCGTGCCCTAGCACGTGGTGCCCGAACGCCTGCAGCAGCACAGAACGGGTGGAATGCTCGGAGCGCTCGGACTGGGTGAGATACACGCGCATGTTCTTCAGGTCGGTGACCGAGCGGGTGGAGTGCGGCAGGTCCGAGACGTTGTGCAGCGAGAAGCCCAGGTGCGAGGCGATGTCGGCGACCTCGTGGTGCGAAAGCGGACCGGCCGCGTGGCCAATGGCCCTGAGCACGTTGGAGGCTTCCTTTTCGATCTCCGGGTAGTAGTTGTTGCGTTCGCGCATTTCCCCGCGTAGCTCTGCGTTGGCCCGCCGGGCTTCCTCCGGGGTGGCCGACTGCTCGTTGAGGCGTCGCTCCAACTCGCCTTGCAGCCCGACCAGGGACTCGAGGACATCCATGGGCAATCGCGAGGAAATCCGCACCTTGGGCAAGCCAAGCGCCTGGTAGAGCGGACCGCGCTGGGCACGTTCCAGTTCGATCTCCAGGGCCGCTCGCCGGGTGGCCGGTGCCGCCCCGAGCAGTTCCTCGAGCCCGACCTCGAAGATCCCGGCCAGCGCTTTGAGCATGCTCAGCTTGGGTTCGCGCTTCCCGTTTTCCATCAGCGAGAGCTGGCTCGGTGCCGTTCCCACGGCCTGCGACAGGTCGTCAAGGGTCATCGACTTGGCCTTGCGCAGGTGGCGGATCCGCCGACCAAGGGAAATGACATCGAGTTCCTCGGTGTCGGCAGTTGACAAGACGCTCTTCTCCGGCAATGCGGGCCGGTTCCACGTGGGGGTGCTCACATTTTCATGGTACGGGAAGAAGTCAACTTCTTTCCAAAGATCGAACCCAAGCGCCTCAGTCGGAAGTGACGGGTTTGAGCTTTTGGGGAGAAGTGTGGGGCGGCCCTGTTGGCCCGCCCCGCACTTGCTAGATCTGCTGGCGTCGGGCCAATCGCGTACCGGTCTTGACCAACATCATGACCAGCAGCAGGATCCCTACGTAGCCGTTGACGACGTAGACGATGTTGACCATTTTTGAGAAAGGCAGGATCAAACCGATCAATGTCCCGATCGCGGCCAAGGCAATGGTCAGGTACTTGAACCGCAGCGTCTTATCAGCAAAGAACCGCGAAGAGACCGTCCACAGCAAGGGGACGGCAGTCGTGTAGATGCCGGCAATGACCATGACTGAGATACCGGCGGCAAGCACGGGGCTCATGTCCTTCGCCAGGACAAGCATCGGGATCTCGGTTCCGCCGACCCGAACGATGTTCGCGAGCAGGCCCAGTCCCACGATGATGCATGCCACCGAGAAGGCGACGGCGCCAAGCATTCCGCCGGCGGCTGCTTCCTTGCGGCTCCGCGCCGTCTTGCCGAGCGCAGTCAAGAATGCCGCGAGCCACAACATGCAGAAACCGACGTAGGACAGGCCGGCCATGAACCAGCTGGTGGAGGCCTGCGTCAGCTCAAGACTGGGAAGCAAGGCATTTCCCTCGGCGATTCCGCCGGGATTGCGCAGGATGCCCAGGATCCCGAGCGCAACCGCGACCACGACGATCAGCGGGCCGATCTTACCAATGACATCGACCAGGTTCTTCAACCCGAACCACACGCTGATCGCTACGGCCAGCGCCAACCCGACGCCCCCGATGTACTTCGACAGGCCGTAATGCTCCTCGAAGACCGCGCCTGCGCCGGCAACCATGACGGTGAAGCTAAGGAACACGAACAAGATCGAGAAGAAATCGAAGAACGTGCCCAGGTGCTTCCCGCAGTAGTAGTGGAAGATTCGCGAAGGTCGATCAAACTTCTTCTTCTGGCCGACCACGAAGAACTCAACGGCCACGTATGTCATCAGGACGAGAACCAGAAGCCCGGTACCGAAGACGCCCCAGTATCCGTAGGAAGTGAAATACTGCATGATCTCTTGGCCGGTGGCGAATCCGGAACCGATAAGGAATGCAATGATTGCCCCCGCGTAGGTGAGAACGCGCAGGACGCTGGTCTTCTCGGTGGTCTCCAGGTGCGCTCTGGTATTCGTCCTCAGTGCCATGTACTTCACTTCTCCCTTGGGGGTTCTCCACAACAACCAAAAGTTGTCGCCAGCTGATATATCAACCGCATGGAAAGGCTAGGGCCTGGCTGTGAGCCAGTCAACATTGCTGGAAGATGTGACGCGCCCAACGTCGTCTCGAGATGACCGTATCCTCAGAGATTCCATGGCTCACCAGTACGGACTGACTGCGAAACCTCAGGCCCTGCGTCGTAGGCCGCTCGTGCACCGAACACTTTCACCTGACTCGTTGAGCGGTCTGCCGCAAGCCCCGAAAAGGCCATGTCCCAGCGTACACACCGGGCCAGGTTCGCTTTCGCGGCGATCGGATCACCGCTGATCGTGAGGCACGGGAACCATTCTTTCGACGGAACCTCGTTCAGTGCTCTGATAAGATCGGGGCCACTTCCGCGACGCGTGGCTTCGAATTCATCGACGCGGT
The DNA here is from genome assembly GCF_039544305.1 of Paeniglutamicibacter antarcticus. NCBI lineage: Bacteria > Bacillati > Actinomycetota > Actinomycetes > Micrococcales > Micrococcaceae > Paeniglutamicibacter > Paeniglutamicibacter antarcticus. Next base: position 25,335 of record NZ_BAABLK010000016.1, on the reverse strand, counting down.
CGACATCTTCAGAAGGCGCATAGTTTTCCCATGTCCGATTCTGTTTCGGCCTACCTGCCCTTGCGGCTTGCGGAGGTAGCCGGCGTCTTTTTTGCCGGCTCGAGATAGATCTGTCCTCCCCCGGTGATTTCCTGCCATGCGGCTGCCGCCCAGAACCGGACGGCCCTCGCCGGTGCCCTCTCCACACCGAACCATTTCCCCGCTGCGCCTCAGCCACGGCCGTGCAGCGAAAAGGACAGTTAGGCATCATTTTCAATGCAAAAAATATCCGAGCACCAAATCCGCGCATCCTTGATCGATGCTTCCCTTCGCGAACGCAAGTCCCTCTCCCTACCCAAGCACTTTGGTGAACTCGACTGGGAAAACCTCGACTTCCTTGGGTGGCGCGATGAGAAGCTTCCGCTTGTCGGTACGTGATAACCGTTCTGGACGGGGAATCTGTCGGCGTCATGTTCCGCAAGGCCCAAGGCAAGACCCGCAACAGGCCGCAGTGCTCGTGGCGCGAGGACGTGAACCTGCCCAACGACGTGACGTTCTTCAATGCCAGGCAGGCGGGGCCCGCCGGCCGAAACGGCGACACCATCAGCACCCTGGTGTGCGAAAAGTTCGAATGTTCAATCAACGTGCGGACCCCCCAGCCCTAGCCCTACATCGGTTTCGACCGGGAAGCCGCCATGGCACACCGCATCCAGGTGTTGCAGGAGCATGTGAAGAACTTTTCCCAACGGGTTCGCGACGGCGACAAGTAACCGGTTGACGCCGGAGGCCGAACGTGCGGTCTGCCGGCGCACCGTTCCTGATTGCCCCAACGTGTAGCGGCGGTTACCACGGAGCACGCCCATGCGTTCGATGGCATTTGCCTGTTGCCAGCAATCGGTTCAGCAGCGTTGGTCAGCAACACTGGCAGCGCATATGCGGGGGAAGTGAAGTGGGGATTTGATTGCCCGTACCCCGGTTTTTGCCAGACTGCGTTTTGGGCTTCGACCCTGCGGAACCACCGCGTGCGGCCAGGAGAGAATCACTGATGGACGCGATCGTTCATGACACCTTGAGGTTCGCGCGGTCATTCGATACCCGACTGGCCAATATATGGGCCGCCTTCGCGGACTCGAACCAACGCGCCAGCTGGAGTGTTCCGCCGGGCGAGGCGCTGGTGCACGACGAAGCCAATTTCCACGCCAGCGGCAGGGACATGTACCGGTGCGGACCACCTGAAACCTTGGAATTCCGCGGTGTCCTCCACTACGTGCAGATCGTTCCGGAGTCCGTTATCGTCCACACGGACACCGTGACGCACAAGGAACAGGTAATCGCCGTTGCTCTCCTGACCTGGGAATTTGAGGATCACGGTGATACGACCGTGGTTCGGCTCACAGACCAGGTGACCTCATTCGTAGGAATGGGGATGATCGATGGCCATAGCAACGGCCATGCCAAAGCACTCGAACAGCTCGGCACCTTCATCGAAAACCGCGCGAGCAGCACATGAAAACGACCGGGATTCAATGCCAACCGTCACGGGATTGACCAGCAGGCCGGTGTCGTACAGACGCCCGCAACCCGCTTAACCTGGCTACGCTCGAGCATGAGCACAGCCAGGTAAAGTTTGGTATCTTCTCTGCTCCAGTGCAATGGCTGCAAGGCCGGAGGAATCTTCCCAGCACTTGGTGTCGCCGATGATGGGTCAATGGACCTGAATCCGATATCGCGGAAAGTATGAACCCTGCAGGCATGCGATCGGTATGCGTGCTGGCTTTCCCTCCATCTTCTTCTTTTTCACGAACCAGCGGCTTGCGCTCGGTGTCAAAATTCGACATCGCCCTCCGCTCCCTTGATGGATTCAGCCCTGGCCGCCACTTTTCTTCGCCATCGACTACTTCGTTGCCCAGAGAGCTGACTGGTCATTGAACGACAACAGCTCACTGACGCGAATCTTGGCGTCAGCTACCGCTTCGGCGGGGACATCGAAGAGTACTTGGTAAGACGCTTTCCCTCCGTTGGTCAGGGTCGGGGCGTCGGTTGCAGGCTTCGGCGGCACGGCCATTGAGGTCGAAGAGTCATAGATACGCGCATCGGATCCGACAAGCTTCGGCATCAGGTCGATCCAGGCATCACCCTCATCAGCACCGGTGTAGACCACCGAGAGATCCACTAGCACGTACTGGCCCGTGGCCTTGTCGTTGAACTGGTTCGCCGCAGCGACTTCCTTCGTAGAGTCGAGGGACACGGAATCGACGGTCACCGTGTACTCCCCGATCTCTGCCGGCTTCCCCAGCGTGAGAACCTGGGCCGGATCGGTTGCCTGCTCGACGACTTTCGCCGGCGGGGCTGCCTCTCCGTTGACTGAGTCCTCGCTGGCTGTCGATACCTCGTCGATCACGGCGGAATAGGCGGCCTGTGTGATGAACACCAGGACAATTGCCGTGACTGCGATGATGCTGGACGCGATTCCCAGTCCTTTGCTGCCGTTGCGCTTGGCCGCCACAATCAACGAAATGATGCCAAGCACGAGGGCCACAAGGCCAAGGAAGGCAGCAAAGTTATTGATGATCGGCACCCATCACAGGCTCAGGGCTACGATCGCGACGACCAGCGCAGCGATGCCCAGCCCTTTCCCTGCACTCGACTTCGGTACCGGATCGTATGTTTGCGGTGATGGTGTTGGTGCGAGCTGATTTTCAACAGGCATGATTCCCCCAGGTGTATGCGGCGCCGGCTAGGCGTCTAAAGCGTCGACGGACGTCCTAGTCGTCGGGCGGGACCAAAATCGATCCGGCAATAAGGCTATGATTAGGCTCCGACGGTTTGGATTAGAGGACAAGTGCCGTCAGTCGGCTCCACACTCGACGGGGCGCCATCCCGCGGGCGGCTGTCTCCCATTCCGGTTCTTAAGCCCGTCGCAGCAACCTTCACGACAATCCCCATACTCGCGCCGGGGAGATCTTACCTGCGCGGCAGAAACCACGGCCATGGATGCGGACCGATATACTGGCCGATCCTTCTTGACGTGGATTTTCTGTAGCCTCGGAACATGATCGATTTCAACAACTCTTCCGTTTTCAAGCTCAGCCCCTGCAACCCGAACGACGTGGCGGGGGAAATCACACCCCTCTTCGTGCAAGGCGAAGAACTGCTCGCGGTATTCAAAGGCGCGCGCGACTACGTGGCCTTCACGAACAAGCGGCTCATCGCCGTAAATATCCAAGGGCTCACCGGAAAAAAGCGTGACTACACATCTTTGCCGTACTCAAAGGTCCAGGCGTTTTCCGTGGAAACCGCCGGAACCCTTGACCTCGACGCCGAGCTGGACTTGTGGTTCAGCGGTTTGGGCAAGGTTCGTCTTGAGTTCAAGGGGAAGGTCGATGTTCGCGCGCTCTCACAGCTCATCGCCTCCCACGTCCTCTAGCTTGGTATCCCTCGGCGGATTTCCACGCTTTCCCGGAGCGAAATCCCGCCTCTTTTGCGGTGCACCCCACTTCACCGCCACCCGCAGAATCGTGTAGCCACCAGGTTCGAGACCGAGGCAACACCTGGGTGTGCACTTCTGCCTGAGTGCATCGCTCGTTGCTTCGACGTCTGACTCTTCCATGCCCGCGGCATCGAATTTCGTTGAACCGCCCGCATGCTCTCTTGGTGGCACTCCAGCGGCTTCGGCAATTGCCCCGCGACTGGTCCCAAAGCGCCCTATCTCCATGGTTACCCGCCAATTCATTTGCTCCGAAGGCAATCACGCTGGTCTGTGGCCGAAAGCCGTGGCGGCCGGTTCCCTTTTACGCGATGAAAACAACTAGGCGCTGTCCCACTTGAGATCGCCGTACGAAGCCGACCCAGCGGTGGTGCTGCGTCCTTGCTGGCACAGCTGAGGATGGCTTCGTCCGGCCTGGACAACCGCCTGCCTGAGCCCTAGGAATATCCACTGACTTGGATGCCGAAGCAACCGCGGATTCTTCATCGTCCAGAAATCCGCCCCTTCTTCGAGCACTTTGCCCGGACTGCAACCGGTTTTGCGGTTTCTCGGTGGATCCGATGTGCGAACCGGCGCAATTTGAGGTTTAGCGAAGAAGTGCGAATCTTTCCAATGAAACCCACTAGCGGTCTGCGTCAAAGTGCGGAAATGTAGTTCTTACGCAGAAAGAATGCTGGAAGAACCTACCAAGGCCACAAAGACCACGACCCTGGACCGGCATCCGGCAACCCAGCAAGGAGAAGGAAATGACCGAGCAAAACTCAACCGAGAACCGCATCGCAGCTATCGAAGAGGATTGGGCAACCAACCCCCGCTGGAACGATGTCACTCGTGATTACTCGGCGGCAGAAGTTGTGAAGCTGCAGGGCTCCGTGCAGGAGGAGCACACACTGGCAAAGCGTGGTTCCGAGAAGCTCTGGAAGCAGCTCACCGAAGAAGGACCGTCCGGCGGCTACACCAACGCACTGGGCGCCTTGACCGGCAACCAGGCCGTCCAGCAGGTCAAGGCCGGCCTCCGCGCCATCTACCTTTCCGGTTGGCAGGTCGCAGCAGACGCCAACCTCTCGGGCCACACCTACCCGGACCAGTCGCTGTACCCGGCCAACTCGGTTCCGTCGGTTGTCCGCCGCATCAACAACGCCCTGCTTCGCGCCGACCAGATCGAGCATGCAGAAGGCATCAAGACTGTTGAGGATTGGCTCGTGCCCATCGTGGCAGACGCGGAGGCAGGCTTCGGCGGCCCGCTGAACGCCTACGAACTGATGAAGTCCATGATCTCCTCCGGCGCCTCGGGCGTCCACTGGGAAGACCAGCTCGCTTCGGAAAAGAAGTGCGGCCACCTCGGCGGCAAGGTGCTCATCCCCACGCAGCAGCACGTTCGCACCCTGAACGCAGCCCGCCTGGCAGCAGACGTCGCCAACACCCCGTCGGTCGTCATTGCCCGCACCGACGCCGAGGCAGCAACCCTGATCACCTCGGACGTCGATGACCGCGACAAGGAATTCGTCACCGGCGAGCGCACGGCAGAGGGCTTCTACAAGGTACGCAACGGCATCGAACCGTGCATCGCACGGGCCAAGGCCTACGCACCGTATTCCGATCTCATTTGGATGGAGACCGGGACACCGGACCTGGAGCTGGCACGCAAGTTCGCCGAAGCCGTCAAGGCCGATTTTCCGGACCAGATGCTCTCCTACAACTGCTCCCCTTCCTTCAACTGGAAGAAGCACCTGGATGATGCGACCATCGCCAAGTTCCAGCGCGAGCTCGGCGCCATGGGATTCACCTTCCAGTTCATCACCCTCGCAGGCTTCCACGCCCTGAACCACTCGATGTTCGACCTGGCGCACGGGTACGCACGTGATGGCATGAGCGCCTACGTCCAGCTCCAGGAAGCCGAGTTCGCTTCCGAGGCACGCGGCTACACCGCAACGAAGCACCAGCGCGAAGTGGGCACAGGCTACTTCGACGACATTGCCACCGTTCTGAACCCGAACGCGTCCACCCTGGCCTTGGCAGGATCCACCGAAGCCGGTCAGTTCCACTAAAGACACCACGGCGGTTGCCGCCGCGGTTCGGGTGGGGCCGGCTGAACACAGCCGGCCCCACCCGGCCACCCGCACTACCCCGATTTCCCCAGGCACACCGCCACAGAGAAACTTGATTCAAGAAGGAGTCACAGCCATGAACGATCCAATCACCCTGAACGGTATTACTTTGGTCGCTGCCCCGGTCCGCCGGCAGGAAGAGATCCTCACTCCACAGGCGCTGGACTTCTTGGCCCAGCTCCACAAGGCATTCGACGCCCGTCGTGCCGAACTCATGCAGACCCGCCAGCTCAACCGCGCCCGCATCGCCAACGGCTCGGACCCCAAGTTCCGCCCGGAGACCAAGTCGATCCGCGACGACGAGACCTGGCAGGTTGCCCCGATCGCACCAGGCTTGGAGGACCGTCGCGTGGAAATCACCGGTCCTACCGACCGCAAGATGGCGATCAACGCACTGAACTCCGGCGCCAACGTCTGGCTGGCAGACCTCGAGGACTCCTCGACCCCCAGCTGGTCCAACGTCATCAACGGACAGCTGAACCTGCGGGCGGTACTCGATCGCAACATCGACTTCACTTCCCCCGAGGGCAAGGAATACAAGCTGACCGGTGAAAAGCTCACCGACATGCCCACCATCGTGGTTCGCCCGCGTGGCTGGCACCTGCCGGAGAAGAACCTGCTCGTTGGCGGCAAGCCGGTCTCCGGCGCCTTGGTTGACTTCGGCCTGTACTTCTTCCACAACGCACAGCGCCTGATCGCCCAGGGACGCGGACCCTACTTCTACCTGCCGAAGATCGAGAACCGCCTGGAGGCACGTCTCTGGAATGACGTCTTCGTCTTGGCGCAGGACCTCCTCGGTATCCCGCAGGGCACCATCCGTGCGACGGTCCTGATCGAAACGATCACCGCGGCCTTCGAGATGGAAGAGATCCTCTACGAACTGCGCGACCACGCAGCCGGCCTGAACGCAGGGCGCTGGGACTACATCTTCTCGATCATCAAGAACTTCCGTTCCCGTGGCCCGCGCTTCGTGCTTCCGGATCGCGGCATGGTCACCATGACAGCCCCGTTCATGCGCTCCTACACCGAGCAACTCGTTCGGGCCTGCCACCGTCGTGGTGCGATGGCCATCGGCGGCATGGCTGCCTTCATCCCCAATCGCAAGGACGAGGCAGTGAACACCGTGGCCTTCGAGAAGGTCCGTGCAGACAAGACCCGCGAAGCCAACGACGGCTTCGACGGCTCCTGGGTTGCACACCCGGACCTTGTCCCGGTGGCACGCGAGGTCTTCGACGCGGTGCTGGGCGGAAATCCGAACCAGCGTGAGCGCACCCGTGAGGATGTCGTTCCCGATGACAAGGAACTGCTGAACATCGCCGGGACCGAAGGCAAGATCACAGAGGGCGGCATCCGGAACAACATCGAGGTGGGCATCCGCTACATGGAAGCCTGGCTGCGTGGCAACGGCGCCGTTGCCATCCACAACCTCATGGAGGATGCGGCAACCGCCGAGATCTCGCGTTCGCAGATCTGGCAGTGGATCCAGCAGGCAGCCATCACCGACGAGGGTGAACTGGTTTCCCGCTCATGGGTTGAGGATCTTACCGAAGAGGAATTCGAGAAGCTCTCGCGCTTCGAGGGCGACCGTTTCGAGGACGCCCGCGAGATCTTCGAGGCATGCGCACTGCGTGAGGACTTCCCGACCTTCCTCACCGTCCAGGCCTACAACCGCTACCTGCGCGAAGCCAAGGCACTGACACCGGTCGGAGCCTGAACAATCTTCGGTGGCGGGGTCGAGGGGTCAGCGCAATGACGCGACAGCCCCTTGGATCCCGCCACCAAGAAACAACTCCATAAACTTCGATCGTCCCCACCGGCAGAGCTGCCTCAGGCGGGGACGATCGTTTTTTAACCTGGGAATCGTGCCAAAAGCGACGACACAACCAGCCGCTGTCGCCAATAACACCAACCCGTGTCGTCACCAAAGACCGAGCATCCAGGGGCACGGGCCGATAATGAGAGGTGGCGCCCGCGCGGGCCCGAAAGCCGCAAGAACGTCAGAAGGAGCCCGGTGAGCCAGCCCCACGATCCCCCAACGAAACTCTTCACCCGGGATTTCGTGCTTGCCGCCATGGCCAACCTTTTCATTTCCATGGTCTTCTACCTGTTGATGACCTCGATGGCACTCTACGCCGTTGACAGGTTCCAAGCATCCGACAGCGCCGCAGGGCTGGCTTCAAGCGTCTTCATCATCGGCTCGGTCACCGCACGCTTCTTCGCCGGCAAGCTGCTTCAGGTCCTGGGCCGCAAACGGTTGATGGTCATCTCCCTGTGCATCTATGTGCTGGCATCGGTGCTCTACATCTACAGCGATACGTTGTGGCTGCTGTTGATCGTGCGTTTTGTCCACGGCATTGCGTTCGGCGCCGGGAACACTGCCATCGCCACCGCCGTCCAAGCCATCATTCCGCCCGCACGGCGAAGCGAGGGAACGGGGTACTTCGGTCTTTCCACCACGCTTTCTACCGCGGCCGGCCCTTTCCTGGCGGTAGTGTTGGCAGCCAACGGCGACTACACTTCGGTATTTTTGTTTTGTACGGTTTCATCCGTCGCAGCCCTGGTCATCAGCCTGCTGATGCAGATGCCGGAGCCCGCGCGAATCCTTGAAAAGCCCGAAACCCACGCACGCCGAGGCAGCTTCATCCGGTCCATTATCAGCCCGGCCGCCCTGCCCATCTCATTGGTTCTGCTGGTCTGTGGCGTTGCCTACTCGGGGATCATCGCATTCTTGGCCCCTTTCCTGATTTCCCGTTCCATGGCGGAGGCGGCCAGCTGGTTCTTCCTTGTTTACGCCGTGACAGTATTGGCCTCCCGGCTCTTTGCCGGACGCATCCAGGACCGGCGGGGCGACAACGCGATCATGTATCCGTTGTTGGTCGTCTTCGCCTTGGGCATGGCCGCGCTGGCTTTCACCCCCAGTAACCTGACCGTCGCCGCAGCGGCAGCCTTGACGGGGTTTGGCTTCGGCGCACTGATGCCCTGCGCCCAGGCCATCGCAGTCTCCGCTGTTCCACCGGCAGAGTTGGGCGTGGCCACCTCGACGTTCTTCCTGATGTTGGACATCGGCATTGGGGTTGCTCATCCCCCACGTGGGATACAGGGGCATGTTCGGAATCCTTGCGGTACTTTCGGCGCTCGGGATCGGCCTATATTTCCAAGTACACGGCCGGCACGACCGCGCAATGCAGGGGTGGGGCGCATCCTAGCGAGGGTGCGCGAACTTCCGGCCGGGGCTGTCCCGCAGGAATGCCACGACGGTCCAAACAACGAGGGCGAGCGCCGCTACCCACAGGATGAGCAGTCCCGCCTGCAGGTATAGCATCGCCCCGGCAAAGGAACCGAACGTAATCATGGCCCACAGCGCACCATAGGGAAGCCACGCCCATTTGGGGCCACCCACCAGCGCCGTCGCCAGATGCTGACCCATCTTCACCAGCGCTCCGGTCATGTACGTCAAGCCAACGCTGACTTCACCCCTGCGTGTGTAGGTCGCGTTGATGGAGCCCATGGACATGGCCATCAATAGTGCCGTCCAAACGCCACCCGCGCCGTCCAGCGTTGTCAGTGCGGCGCCCAGCAGGAAGAGCGAAGACACCGAAAGCACTGCCCCGCGACGTTGGACCGAAGCCACTTGGCTGGCCAGGGTCGCAGCAGCCACTCCCAGCACAAAACCACCGACCAGTCCCATGGCCATCGCCCAGGCCCCGAAGTCGCCTTCGGCCAGGGAAGCACTCGACCTGGTGGAGTTGCCGCTCATGAAGGAAACGAAGTACCCGCCGAAGTGGATAAACGCCACTCCGTCAACGAAGCCGGCAATCGCCGTGAGTCCACTGGCAAAGGCGATTCCACGCCATCCCAAGGACCTAGCCACGCGTTTTTCTCCTCATCCGTGCCCCGTTATGAGGCAATGAGGCCTCGGGACAACCATCAAAAATATTGGGCAGGTGGTTTCAAGCAACGCTTGCCCGCCCCAACCAGTGTATTGACCCAACCTAACCACGGGTGATCCGCACCACCGGATCGGGGCCGAATCGCACTACCCATTTATCATTAGTTAAGCCCCTTCCACCCAAAGGTTTGTTTCCGTGCCCCATTTTGCCCAGGCGCTTGCCCGTGGCCTTAACGTCCGCCACGTCCGCTTCATGGCGCTTGGCTCGGCCATCGGTACCGGCTTGTTCTACGGATCCGCCGCGGCCATCCAGGCCGCTGGACCTGCGGTCCTGCTGGCTTACATGATCGGCGGCGCCGCGGTCTTCATGGTGATGCGTGCCTTGGGCGAGATGGCTGTGCGGCATCCGGTTTCCGGGTCCTTCGGACAGTACGCATCCAAGTACCTTGGCCCTTTCGCAGGGTTCATCACCGGTTGGACGTTCACGTTCGAAATGGCGATCGTGGCGCTTGCCGACGTCACGGCATTCGGCATCTACATGGGTTTCTGGTTTCCCGGCGTCCCGCGCTGGATCTGGATCCTCGCGGTGGTGTTCTTTATTGCCGCACTGAACATGATGAAGGTCAAAGTCTTTGGCGAGACGGAGTTCTGGCTCTCGCTGATCAAGGTCTCGGCCATCATCGCGATGATCATCGGCGGGATACTCATCGTGCTCTTCGGCTTCGGTCTGCCCGCCGAGGCGAAGCCCGGCTTCTCCACGTTGCTGGCTGCCGGCGGGTTCTTCCCCAACGGTTTCTGGGGCCTGCTGGCATCCTTCTCGATCGTCATGTTTGCCTTCGGCGGCATCGAAACCATCGGCATCACCGCCGGCGAGGCAGAGGACCCCAAGTCGGTGGTCCCGGCAGCGATCAACACCGTGCCGGTGCGTATCTTGCTCTTCTACATCTGCACACTGGGCGTGCTGATGATGATCTATCCGTGGAACGAGATCGGCACCGAGGGCAGCCCCTTCGTTCAGATCTTCGACAACCTAGGCATTCCCGCAGCGGCACATATCCTCAATGCCGTCGTGATCACCGCAGCGATCTCCGCCATCAACTCCGACATCTTCGGTGCAGGGCGGATGATGTTCGGGTTGGCCCAGCAGGGCCACGCCCCGGCGTCCTTCGCAAAGATCTCCCGCAACGGTGTCCCGTGGATGAGCGTGCTGACAATGGGAATCGTGCTGCTGGTCGGGGTCGTGCTCAACGCGTTGCTGCCCGAGTCGCTGTTTTTGATCATCGCCTCGATCGCCACCTTCGCCACGGTATGGGTTTGGGTCATGATCATGCTTTCGCACATCGCCATGAAGCGGGAGATCAAACGGGAGTCCTTGCCGGAGTCCGAGTTCCCGTCGCCTTGGTGGCCCGTCGCATCCTATGCGGCGCTCGGGTTCATGGGGTTCGTAATCGTACTCTTGGGCCTCATTCCGGGCACCCGCATTGCGCTGGTCGTGGGAACCGTGTGGATCGGGTTGCTCTTCGTTGCCTACAAGACGTGGGTGCGGGGCAACGGCCTCGAACGCGCCGAACTCGAAGACGAGACCGGACGCGAGTACGCGTCAGTCAACTCCAACTGACCGCCTCCCCGGGAAGGGAATATCGGCCCGTGGGTCGCCGTTGTCCAAGACATGACCAAAACACGCTTGAACGTTGACATCTATTCCGACATTGCCTGCCCATGGTGCTTCATTGGCAAGCGTCGTTTCGAGAAGGCCGTCGCTGCTCTTCCATTTGGTGAAAATATCGACGTGAAATGGCACGCGTTCCAGCTTGACCCTTCGGCACCAGAACATTTCGAGGGAAGCGGAGCCGACTACTTCGTCAAAGAACAGGGCATGCCCGCCGAGCAGATCGAAGGAATGCTGGAACATGTTTCCGCCCAGGCCGCCGCCGAGGGCCTTTCCTTCGACATGGCTTCAGTGCGTCCCACCAATTCCTTCACCGCCTTGCGGCTGCTGGCACTGGCCAAGGAACGCGATCTCGGGGCCGCAATGAAGGAAGCCCTGCTATCGGCACACTTTGAAAAGGGCGTGGATACCGGTAGCAGGCAAGCGCTGCAGCGCATCGCCGACTCGGTGGGCCTGGATCCTTTGGAATCCGCTGAGGTTCTCGCCGGCGAGAAGTACGCCGAGGCGGTACGCGCCGATGGGATTCGCGGCCGCGAGCTGGGTGTAAGCGGCGTGCCGTTCTTCGTGTTGGAAGACAGGTACGGAATTTCCGGCGCTCAGCCTTCGGAGGTCTTTGAACAAGCCCTACGCCAGGTCTGGGACGAAATCAGCGCTGAAACAGAAAGCCTGAAGCTGATCAGCTCCGTTTCACCCGACGGCGAGGCATGCGGTCCCGAGGGCTGCAGCTAACCCCTTACCCGTTCTTTTTCTCCTTGGGCTTCGGCGGGGTGCATCCCAGTTTCCCGGGTTTCTTGTTGACCTTTTTGTCCTTGACCAAGTCCTTGTACTTGGTGCCGATGACCAAGTCGACGGTCGCGCCCGGACGCTTTGCGTCAAAGACGTAGACCAGGTCCTTGATGTTCCGCTGCATACTCATGGCCTGTGCGTAGCCATCGGGCCCGGAAATCACTGCGCCAACTACGTCGACGTCTGAGATCCGGGCATTGCCCACCTCGCCCACGGTGAACCCACGCTTTTTCAGCTTCGTCCCCGTGGCACCGGCCAAGCCTGACACCTGGGTGGCATTCATGACGTTCACCGTCATCTTGCCCGGATCGATGTAGCTGAATTCAGTGGTGGGGCAGGCTTCCACTTCGGTAACGGGCGTCTCGGCCACCGGCCGGGGTTCGAGCGCATCGATGACAACGGCACGGGTATTGACCAGGTAGGCCAGGACAACGGCGGCAACAAGGGCTAAAAGCACAATAACCAGGATGATCCCGTGGCGGATCGTGCGCCGGCGCTTGATGCGCGCATCGGTCGTAAATGCCGGGCTCGCCAACTCGTCCTCCGAGATGATTCGGTGGCCATGCCAGTCGTGTGGATCCTTGTTGCGCGCCACTGTTCGCCCTAGTTTTCCAGCACCAGCACACGTGCGTGCAGTATCGAACGTTGGTGCAGGGCGGTGCGCACTGCCCGGTGCAGCCCGTCTTCAAGGTAGCGCGTCCCCCGCCACTGCACGACGTGCGGGAACAGGTCCCCGAAAAACGTGGAGTCCTCGGCCAGCAGCGCTGCGAGGTCCAGCGTGCTCTTGGTGGTCACGAGCTCGTCAAGGCGCACCTGCGTGGGGGCAACGGCCGCCCAGTCCTTGGGGGTGAGGTAGCCGTGCTCGGGGTACGGGCGCGAATCGCCGACAGATTTGAAGATCACTTGACCAGCTTAGGAAACTTCTAGCCACATGTGGCCCGATTTGCTCCTTTTCGTGCGAGTCGCGCAACTATTCGGTGGATCCACGGTGCACGTCAAGGGCCATGACGCATTGATTCACAGTCCGGAACGTGAAGTAACTTTCGATCCTACAAACCGGAAGCTCGGGTGCATTCTTGATCCATGACTACAGTTCTCACCACAGTCCCCGTACTAGACATGTCCACGGCACGCCGTGCCGATGGAACATTCGACGAAGATTTCATTGCGTCGCTGCGTGATGCGGCCCATCGCGTGGGGTTCTTCCAGATCACCGGGTTTGGTGCCGCCGAAGGCACAACGCAGGAACTCCTCAAGACCTTGGCCGGGTTCTTCGCCCTTCCGGTGGATTCGAAACTGAAGTTGGACAACCGCACTTCGGCGCAGTTCCGGGGATACACCCGACTGGGCGCAGAAATCACCCGCGGCAGGGCGGACTCCCGGGAACAGATCGACTACGGTCCCGAACGCAAGGTCCTCTCCAGGGTCCCGGACGATTCCCCCCACCTGAACCTGCAAGGCCCCAACCAGTGGCCGGCAGACTTCCCCCGCCTTGAATCTGCCGCGATGGACTGGGCCTCACTGATGAACAAGGTGGGTGCAGAGCTGCTTTCCGGGCTGGCCGTGGGCTTGGGTCTGCCCGAACGGTACTTCGAGGAACCCTTCGCCCATGCTCCCGCGTGGATGGGAAAACTGGTTCACTACGTCGGCGGCGGAATCGTCCCCGGGGCAGGCAGCCAAGGCGTGGGAGCACACGCCGACTACGGTTTCATCACCTTGCTGCTACAGGACTCCGTGGGAGGACTGGAAGTACAGCCATACGGACAAGACCAGTGGATCGAGGTCGAACCGATTGAAGGCGCATTGGTCGTCAACATCGGCGAGATGCTCGAAGTCGCTACCAATGGTTACCTGATGGCGACCATCCACCGGGTCACCGCTCCCCCTGCCGGTGTAGACCGCTACTCTGTTCCCTTCTTCTACTCCCCCCGGCTCGACTCGGTCATTGGCACCGTCCCGCTGTCCGCCGAACTTGCCGCCGAGGCCCGCGGCGTCTCCGCGGATCCGGGGAACCCGATGCTCGCCTCCTACGGTGCCAATGTTCTCAAGGGTTGGCTTCGTGCCCACCCGCAGACGGCCCGCGCGCATTACCCTGCCCTAGTGAACTAGCCACTTCGGTTCTGGCGCGGGGAAAAGAAGGCCTCGGCGCTTGCCGCCGCCCGGAAGTTCTTGCGTGTCCCACACCGGGCCCACCAAGAATCTATGCTGTATCTATGAGTGCCACACAAACCGGCGATCAGCGCCATGTCAAACACTGGTTGCCGGCATTGGTCGCAAGGATCGCCACCAAGGGCGTCCCGTTTGCCGACCTGTCGCTGCGGCGCAAGGTCGGCTGGTCGCAAACACCGGTGTTCCTGGCGGTGGCCATTGCCTGCATGTTGGCCGCTTTCATTTCACCCGCGGAAGTCTTCACCGACCCCTTCTTCCTCGCAGGGGTGTCCCTGACCGTGCTGAACACGGTGTTGGCATGGGCCCTCCCGTGGAAGGCCATGGGACCCGAACAGGTCTACCTCACAATTGCGGCCTCGGGGCTTGTTGCTGCCGTCTTGATGGCGATGGGAGCCTATCCTTGGGTCAGTGGGGTAAGCCTGCTGGCAGCCTTTCCGATTTTCTGGTTCGCCTGGTCCGGTTTCGTTCCGCGCTTGACCTTGCTGCTCTCGTTCACGGTGCCCTTGGCAACAATTTGGCTGCAGCTGTTGCACCACGAAGTCCCTCTCACCTTTGAGGCGATGATCAAGCCGATGCTTGTTCCCTTGCTCATCCTCGCGCTGGCCACCACAACGGTCATCGCCGAACACAACTCCGCCTTGATGGAACAGAAGCTGCGCACCACCTTGACCGACAGCCGACGCCAAACACATCTGCTCAACGCCGTGCTCAATGCGGCCAACGTGGGTGTCGTGGTGGTGGATCGCGACGGCGGCGACGTGTTCATGAATGATGTCCAACGCTTCCAGCACCGCTATGCAACTCCCGAGGGGAACCCCGACCCCAACGAATCAGAGCTGCTCGTGCACGCAGTCACCCCGGACTATGAGCCGGTTACCGAGCTGTTGGAACCCCGCAACCGGCCAGTGGTTCGCGCAATTCGCCAGGAAGAGTTCACGGACGAGCTCTTTACGTTGGGTCCGCTGGAGAACCCCATGTACCTCTCCACCTCGGCACGCTCGTTTTTTGACGAGGAAGGGGAATACGATGGCGCGGTAACCATGTTCAAGAACATCACCCCGCTTATCGAAGCCTCAAAGACCAGGGATCGTTTTCTGGCCAACGTGAGCCACGAGCTTCGCACCCCGCTGACTTCGATCCTGGGTTATGTGGAACTGCTCGAGGACGAAACGGAGCTCACCGATGCCCAGCGCCAGTCGGTAGGCGTGATCACCAGGAACTCGGAACGAATGCTGCATATGGTCAACGACCTGCTCGCTGCTGCCGCCGGACAACACCAGGTAAATATTGTCGCCATGGATCTGGGCGAAGTCATCCATGCGCAAATCCAGTCCCTGAGACCGCGTGCAGAAACCGCGGGAATCTCCCTGATCGAAGGGAACCTGTGCCACGAGCTGGTGTTGGGTGACCCGTTGCGATTGGCACAGGTGGTGGACAACCTCGTGTCCAACGCCATCAAATACACCAAGGCCGGCGGTACGGTGACGGTGGGGATGGGTTGTGACAGCAACGAAATCAGGTTCGGGATCAGCGACACCGGCCAAGGGATGTCCCAAGACGACGTCGACGGCCTTTTCACCCGGTTCTTCCGCACAGATGAGGCACGGCGTTCGGGTCTGCCGGGGGTTGGCCTGGGGCTGGCGATCAGCCAGGAACTGGTCGCGGCCCACGGTGGGAAAATCAAGGTGGAAAGCCAGCTGGGTCGTGGAACCACAATGACTGTCATCATGCCGCGCAAAAACGCCGGCAATGCCACACGCTCCTTGGCCCAATCCCTTGGTTTGCCCTCGGTACGCCCTGGAGAACCGCGCTGACGCCATGGCATACACCAAAGGCGTGGGTGCCGGATTCCTCTGGCGCCCACGCCTTTCAACGTTCGTACGTTTCTCTCGAGCCCCCAAGACACGAGAGATGAACCATCAACCCAGGTTCTTCGTATCCACTCACACCCCCAAGATGTGAGAGGTGAACCTTGAACTGGCACCGGGGATTCATCAGTTTCCCCTTTGGCCCAGAGGAATCGAGTGAACTACTCCGCCGGACAACAACCAGTATTACCTGCCAACATCAAGTTTTCATCCATACGCGGACAATATCGCCGCACAGTATCCTCAAGAATAACGGTTTGATACTTGAGCGTTCCTTGAGCATATTTGGGGTTCGATCGTGAGCTTCGCGCTCCATGATGTAACCATGACGTTGCATCCTTTTTCCCAAGACTCCGCGGTGTGCACCCGGACGCTGGGGAAACTGTGCTCCGAGCTTGGGACCGAACCCGTCATGAACTTCATTTCGCAGTTCCATCTGCTGTGGCCCACGCGCGTCGCCAGGTTGCACAACGCGCTTGCCTCCCATGACCGTTCCATTGGTGAAGATTCCGCCCTATCGATGAAGTCAGCGGCAACCATGGCAGGGGCCCACGATCTGGCCCATCTCGCGCACTTGCTGCATGCGGCCTTCCGCGATGGCGATCAGGGTGCACAGTGCTCCCTCATCAGCCGCATCGAGGCAGCGGGGACCGGGATCCTCTCGGTGCTGGAAGAACCCAAGTTCGCCGAGCATGCACTTCTGAGCTACATGGGCTTCGTTAGCGCCTGATGACGGATCGGTATCCCACGCCGCGCACCGTTTCTATCCAGCGCGGCTCATGGGCGGAGTCCCCGAGCTTGCGACGCAGGTTGCCCATATGCACCTCCACCGAACGCTCATCGGCTGACGAGACGTAGGTTCCCGCGTCGAAATCCTCATTGCGCAGCCGCCTGACCAGTTCCGGCTTGGTCCGGATATGGCCCCGGGCCCCCAACAAGGAATCAAGCAACGTGAACTCGGTCGGAGTGACGCTTTTCGCGTCCCCGTCAACGTGAACGGTGTATGTGGCTACATTCATTTCCAGCCCGTTGAGCGCGCGCAGGTGGGCCTGGTCAACGATGTCCGGCTCGGCAGTCGATGCCTTTTCCTTCGATGCGATGTTGCGCGAGGTTCCCATCGGGCTGGTGCGTCGGCGCATGATCGCATCGACCCTGGCGCGCAGCTCCCGCGGACGAAATGGCTTGGTCACATACTCGTCCGCTCCCGACTCAAGGCCCAAAACCGTGTCGATCTCGTCGGATCTGGCCGTCAGCATGAGTATGTGTGCATCGGAAATCACACGAATGCGACGAGCTGTCTCAAACCCATCGATGTCAGGCAACCCGATATCGAGGGTCACCAGGTCGGGGTT
The DNA here is from genome assembly GCF_039544305.1 of Paeniglutamicibacter antarcticus. Classification (NCBI taxonomy): domain Bacteria; kingdom Bacillati; phylum Actinomycetota; class Actinomycetes; order Micrococcales; family Micrococcaceae; genus Paeniglutamicibacter; species Paeniglutamicibacter antarcticus. The sequence continues at coordinate 8,028 of NZ_BAABLK010000016.1, read as the reverse complement.
GTGGGCACCCACCATTTCCACACCCAAGGCTCCGGTCTCGGCGGAGTGGACGTCAAAGCCTGATTGCTGCAATACAACCTCAAGCAATCCCCGGATATCTGCGTCGTCTTCCACAATCACTGCGGCACGGCGTTCGCTCGCCACATCTACCCCTTAAGGTTGCACTCGCTGACGAGACGGCATCCCCGCCATCGCACTATCCGTTAGTCTAACGATTTCCGGACCAGTGTTGTGCAACTTAAACGGAATCGGTCTTGACTTGATTTCTCAAGTCAAGACCGATTCCGTATCCGCGGAGGATGGGGGATTTGAACCCCCGAGGGCGTGAACCCAACACGCGTTCCAGGCGTGCGCCATAGGCCGCTAGGCGAATCCTCCAGCTTGCTCCAAAGAGCAGGTTCCAGCATAGCGGAGATTTTCAACGACAACTAATCCATGCCCCGAGACCGATCCCAGGGAACCGATCATCGATCATGGCGGGCCTCCCGCACAGGCGCTTGTCGTGTGCGCGAGTCTCCACCGCTGGTCGATGCCTGGGCACTGGAACAACCATCTCGGGGTTCACTGGACCATGGGTAAGTTTGCGGCACATCAGGACAATTCTGGCCCCTGGGAGGGCATCGCACCACCTGCCGGGTCACGATTTTACTGCGGGCTGCACGGCTTCTGGGCCACCTGCACCGAAGGCTTCCTGGGACGGGAGCCGCTCGCACGCGCAGTTGCGAAACTCACTTCCACCCAATGCCCCCGGACCCCCGGCCAAGGACTCGAGCAGCTACGGGCCCTCGCAAGGATCCGTGCGATGGTGGACGGACTGGAGTCCACCTTGCTTGCCGACACCAGCGAGATGGTTCAACGGGGCATGCCAACCCCGCTGTCGGAGGAAAACCCCACCCTTTTCGACTACAAGCAGGAGGTCGAGGAACACGGATATCCGTTGCTGAGCGGGGACCGGGACCTGAACCGGTCCTCGTTAGTGGCAGAGGCCGCCATCGTCACCAGGACTTCCGAGCGCTCCACCTTCAACAGGTTGGCAACGGCCGAGGGGTTGCGCAACGTGCACGAACGTTCGCTCTTTGCCTTATACACCGGAAGCATCACTTCACGTACCGCCGCGGCGCTGGTAAAGCAGACCCAAGGCATCCCCCGGGCAACAGCCCGGCAGATCGAAGCGATCTTGCTACCAACCGCGGCAACGGCTTCGGATGCGTCGATGGCGCTGCGCATCAAGCGTGCCAGGGAACGGTTGCACCCGGAAGCAGCGTCGGACCGCCGCTCGCGGGCGGAAACGGGGCGTTCACTCATGTGGTGGCCCGAGCCCGACGGGATGGCAGTGCTGCAGGCCTACCTGCCGGCCGAGGACGTGCTCTCTATCTACAACACCGTTTCCATGCATTCGAACCTGCTGGCCTCAAGTGAAGAGCAGCGGCCGCTGGGCCAGCTTCGCGCCGACGTGTTTCGGGATTCGTTGATCGAGGGGTGGCCCGGACAGCATGCCAAGAAGCAGCCGCCCTTTGTGGGGCTCACCATTCCTGCACTGCAACTGCTCACAGACCCCGAACGCGGGACCGCCAATCTTGAGGGGTACGGGCCCATACCGATCGGGGCCGCCTTGCTGCTGGCTGCCCGGGCTCCGACGCTAAGGGCCATACTCACCGACCCCTGGACGGGATCCGTGCTGGACCTGGGCCGCAAACGATACAAGCCCTCAAAGGCACTGCGTGATTTCCTGCGGGTGCGAGACGAACACTGCCGCTTCCCCGGGTGCAGGCGCGCACCGGAGTCCTCCGAGTTCGACCACATCGAGGATTGGGCAGCGGGAGGTGTGACCTCGACGCAGAACGCCCAGTTGTTGTGCAAACGGCACCAGATCTACAAGCACGTGCTGGGGTGGCGGGCCGTCCACTTGGGCAACGGCTCGTTGCAATGGCGGACTCCGCACGGGGTAACCGAGCTGGAGCTGCCCGACGGGCTGCTATATCCACGCGCACTGGGCCCGGAACCCACGCCGATCCAGGCGATGTTGCCAGGGACCTCCATCGACGCGCAGGCCAAGAGGTTGCTGTGCTGGGACGAGACGGCCGAGATTCCCGGGATCCCTGACACCGGGCCCGAACCGCGTGACGGGGACGGGTGAGCCTTCTGGCAGCAGCGGATTTCAAGCCGGGGCCCTACCTCGGGTATACTATTTGACGGCCCCTCATGTGGTGTCATCCTGTCGAACTCCCCCAGGACCGGAAGGTAGCAAGGGTAGATGGGCTCTGGCAGGTGCATGAGGGGCCTTTACTGTTTCCCCGTGTGCGCGTTGACCCATCCACGCCGAGCCCGGGAATCGACAAGGGAGTAGGTCCATGGGTGCCGGACGGTTCGCTCCCAGCCCCTCCGGGGAACTGCACCTGGGCAATTTGCGTACCGCGGTCCTTGCCTGGCTCTTCGCCAAGTCCACAAACCGTGAATTCCTGATGCGCATAGAAGATCTTGACCGCGCACGCGCCGGCGCCGAGGCAATCCAGCTCGGCGACCTGAGCGCCCTGGGATTGACCTGGGACGGCCCGATCACAAGGCAAAGCCAGCGTCTCCCCTTGTACGCCAGCGCCGTTTCGCAACTTCGGGACCGCGACCGGCTCTATGAATGCTTCTGCACCCGGCGTGACATTGCCGAGGCTGCCAGCGCCCCGCATGCCGCACCCGGCACTTACCCAGGGACCTGCCGAAACCTGACCGAGAGCGAACGCGCCGCGAAGCGGGAACTGCGTCCTGCTGCTTGGCGCCTGCGTACACAGAAGGACACTTTCACGGTCACTGACGTGCTGCACGGGCAGTACACCGGAACGGTGGACGACTTCGTGGTGTTGCGCAGCGACGGGGTCCCGGCCTACAACCTTGCGGTGGTGGTTGACGACGCCGCCCAGGGAATCGACCAGGTGGTGCGCGGCGACGACCTGCTTTCCTCTGCCCCGCGCCAGGGGTACCTGGCCGGAGTGCTCGGCCATGAGCCGCCAACCTACGCCCATGTCCAACTGGCCCTGAATTCGGCAGGCAAGCGCCTGGCAAAGCGCGACGGGTCGGTGACCCTGGGGCAGTTGGCCAACGAGGGCACCGTCGCTGCAGCCGCACGTACCTTGATCCTCAACTCGTTGGGTTTGCCCGCCGAGTCACTCGATGCTGCGCTGGCTGCCTTCGATCCAGCACGACTGCCCACGCATCCGTGGGTCTTCACAACCGACCGGGAGGGGGCGCACGGGATGCGCATCCCGCCGGAAAACCGATAGGGTGGCCCTCGTGAGTACAGCTCTTTACCGTCGCTACCGTCCAGACACTTTTGCGGATGTGATCGGGCAGGAACATGTCACCACACCGCTGATGAAGGCCCTGGAAAAAAACCGGGTCAACCATGCCTATCTCTTCTCGGGTCCGCGCGGCTGTGGCAAGACAACGTCCGCCCGCATCCTTGCCCGCTGCCTGAACTGTGCCCAGGGACCAACCCCGACCCCGTGCGGCACTTGCCCCAGCTGCATCGAGCTTGCCAGCGGCGGCCCTGGGTCCCTCGACGTTATCGAGATCGACGCGGCCTCGCACGGCGGTGTCGACGACGCACGTGACCTGCGTGAACGCGCGACGTTCGCCCCGGTGCGCGATCGGTACAAGATCTTCATCATCGACGAAGCCCACATGGTCACTTCGGCCGGTTTCAATGCGCTGCTGAAGATCGTAGAAGAGCCGCCGGAGCACATCAAGTTCATCTTCGCCACGACCGAGCCGGACAAGGTCATCGGCACCATCCGCTCACGCACCCATCACTACCCCTTCCGGTTGGTGCCGCCAGAGCCGCTGATCAAGTACCTCGAGTACCTCTCCGCGGCCGAGGGCGTCACCGTGGCCCCCGGAGTACTCTCACTGGTCATCCGCGCAGGCGGCGGTTCGGTCCGGGACTCGCTCTCGGTGCTGGATCAGTTGATTGCCGGAGCCGGGCCAGAAGGCCTGGACTACGAGCTAGCAGTTTCGCTTCTTGGATACACCCACGCCACGTTGCTCGACGACGTGGTCGACGCGCTGGGCGCCGGTGATGCGGCCACCGTGTTTTCGGCAGTGGACCGCGTCGTCCAGACCGGCCATGATCCGCGTCGTTTCGTCGAGGACCTGCTGGAACGATTCAGGGACCTGATCATTGTGCGTGCGGTTCCCGAGAACGCATCGCAGATCATTCGCGGATTGCCCGAGGACCAGCTTCACCGGATGCAGGCCCAGGCCGCCGGGCTCGGCCAGGCCGAGCTCAGCCGTTGGGCCGACGTCACCAATGCCGGTCTGACAGAGATGACCGGGGCGACTTCGCCTCGGCTGCACCTCGAGCTGCTTTGTGCCCGCTTGCTGCTTCCTGCATCCGATGCCTCCGAACGTGGCTACAACGCACGCATGGATCGCATTGAACGCCGTTTGGCACAAGCAGGTGACGACCTTTCCTTGGACCCAAGCGATGTCTCGGGCATGACTGGCCAGCATGGCTCCGGCCTAGGCTACGAAGGAGAATCCTCCGGCCAGGGCGCCGCGTCGGTACGTGAAGCGCTGCGCGCTGCCCGCGCACAAAAGGGAAGCGACACACCGTCCGAAGCCTTCGCCGAGCCTTTGACGCGACCCGCACCTTCACAACCCACTGCATCACCAGTTCCCTCGCCGCCCTCGGCACCTTCCTCGTCAACCCCCCAGGCATATGCTTCCTCGGCTTCTGAGGCAGCGTCTTCCCCGACGAGCCCCGCGGCGCCGGCTCCCCCGGCTCCTGCCGGGGAGACAGCCGAGAACTCCTCTGATTGGGGAGGCATCTGGGGCCCCGTACCAGATGGTCCCGTCAACCCGGTCACCGAGCCGGTATCCGCTGCGCAAGGGTCCCCAGTGAACCCGCCGGCAGATGTGCCACCCTTCAGCATTCTGCCCGATCGCGCTGCAGAGACCAGTGACGAAGCTGCGGCACCCGCCCCGGAGCCCGCACCTATCCAGCAGAACCAAGCCATGGCAGATTTCGCCAAGAAGGTCAAGGAAGATCAGGCGGCCAGCGAGCGCGCTGCAGCCGAACAAGCCGCGGCCGAACGTGTTGCGCAGGAAAAAGCTGCTGCAGAACGAAGTGCTGCCCAGGAACGAGCCGCGCAGCAACAGTCGCAGCCCCCTACGCAGCAGCAGAATCAGGTGCACCAACAACCAGCCCAACAACATCAACAAACCGCTACTCAACAGCAACAGCAAGCCTCCACACAACAGCTTCCGGCTCAGCAACAGCAAAGCCGGGCACCACAACAGCAGCCACCGCATCAGCCCCAGGCTGCACAGCCCGAGCGCAGCCGAGCTCCAGCAGCGCAATCCGGCGGCGCCGGCTCCGTGGAAATGTTCCGTCGGGCATGGCCCGACATCATGGAGGAACTAAAGAGCAACAAGCGGTTCGTCTGGATGATGGTGGCACCGAACGCCTCCGTCACGGGGTTTGACGGTCGTACGCTGACAGTGAGCTTTGCCCACACGGGCGCCTTGAATGCGTTTACCGGCCGAGCGGAGAATCTCGCGATTCTGGGGCAGAGCATCCAGAAGGTGCTCAGCGTGAACATTGAATTGGTTGTCACCGAGGGAGATTCCGCACCTGCGGGTGGTTCTGGCCCAAAAGTTGATCGCCGGCCCGAGCCGGCGGTGACCACAGGTCCAGCTGAATCCGCACCACAGCAGCACACCGCCCCCTCCTCTTCCAGTGCGCCCGCTCCAACCCAACCCGGCAGGAGCTCGGCAACGCAGTCCGGCACCCGGAGCGCAGCCGAGCCGCCTTCAGCGCCAACTGCACAATCCCCTTCCGGAACGCCTCCTCCAAGCCAACCCGGGTGGGGCTCCGCAACGCAGTCCAGCACCCGGAGCACATCTGGGGCATCCGAGACACCAACTGCACAGCCACTTTCCCGTGAACCCGCTGCACCACGACCGGCCAGCCAACAACCCGCATCGGAATCTGCAGCGCCAGCCCCGGCATCGACGCAACAGTCCGTCACTGCCTCGACCGACGACGAGCAGGGTTTCGGCTCGGAACCGACATGGGATTCCGAGCCATGGGACGACGACGGCGGCGACTGGGATGCATCCAACGTTCCCGTTCCCGACTGGGAAGGGGACCAGCGATCCGCGGCCACCGAACCCGAAGCAGGCAGGACCACCGCACCCAAATCATCCGCTCCCGCCAGCTCGCCGCCGACGACACCCAAGGGATACGTTGCCCCGACCCCGTCATTCGGCGTCGCAGACCGTCCCGTCGCGCCTCCTCCGGGTGCATCCGCTGCGACTTGGGGCATGCCCGTCACGGCCCCGGCTCCAGCCGCTGCGGAACCCGGCACTCCCGTGCCCCCCAACAACGGCAAACTCAGCCGCTACCAGCGGCTGATGAACCGCGCAGCGGGGATCGTCGATTCCGGTCCCGCGCCTGTCCATGCCCCGATCACCACCGATCCGGCCGCCGGGGCCTGGGGCAACCCCGATGACGCCCCTGATTTCGCCCGTCCGCGCCCAACGCCCGAAGCGAACCAAGGGGCACGGAAGCCCGCTGCACCCATAGAATTGGATGAGACGGAGTTTGTCCCCAGTGACGAGGACATCGAGATCGAGGATTCCTCGCTTATCGGAGTACCGGCCATCGAGCGCATACTCAACGGCCGAATCATCGAGGAACGCGATGCCCAGGGCAACGTGATCGAGCGACCCAACCGCCCTCGCTGATTCCACGTGTTTTACCACGGCCGGGATCAAGCGTGGTGCCAGGCATGTAGTGTCTGCTGCACGGACAATGAATGTACGGAACGGCAAGATTAGGCAGTGTGAAACCAAGTGTACGAAGGCGCAGTCCAAGAACTGATTGACGAGTTGGGAAGGCTTCCGGGTATTGGCCCCAAGTCCGCCCAACGCATTGCCTTCCATATCCTCGAGGCTGACGCGGAGGACATGAAGGCACTGGCCCAGGCCATCTCCGTGGTCAAGGAACGCGTGAAGTTCTGCGTCGTGTGCTTCAACGTCTCCGAATCCAAGATGTGCTCCATCTGCCGTGACGAACGCCGCGGAGATGACATCATCTGCGTGGTCGAAGAGTCCAAGGACGTCATCGCCATCGAGCGTTCGCGTGCCTTCACCGGCCGGTACCACGTGCTTGGCGGTGCCATCAACCCGATCAACGGGATCGGCCCTGAGGAGTTGCACATCCGCGAGCTGATTTCCCGGCTCGGCGACGAACGTATCACCGAGATCATCCTTGCCACCGACCCCAACCTTGAAGGCGAGGCGACGGCCACCTACCTGGTTCGCACCCTGCGTCCACTTGGCTTGAAGATCAGCAGGCTGGCCTCCGGGCTTCCTGTGGGAGGGGACCTCGAATACGCCGACGAAGTTACTCTGGCCCGCGCCATCGAGGGGCGCCGCAACACAGCCCCTTCTGCACCCGCTGCCCCGTTGGTCCGTACCGCAAAGCCTGCCGTGGAGCCCGTTTCCGCCTCCTGAGACGCGATCTTCCAGGCACGGCCGTTAGCCGCGCAAACGCCCCATCTTCGGGTCGAAGAGCGGGTCCGCAGTCACCGTCGCCGGAATCAACCGGCCAAAGTACTGGATCTGGGCTTGGTCTCCCTCAACAGTTTCAGCAGGAATCCACGCGTACGCCAGCGGGGTGTGCACTGTAAAACCGTAAGCGGCGCTCGTCACTTATCCGGACGGGGTGCTGTCGATGAACACCGGTTCCTGGCCCAGCACCATCGATTTTCCGTCGTCCACGACCAGGCGGCGCAGGGCCCGATCTCCGGGTTTCCCGCGCAACGAGGAGATCGCTTCGGCCCCCAAAAAGCCCGTTTTTCCTTGGCTATGGAGAAGCCAAGACCGGATTCGACCGGGTTGTGCTCGGGGGGGTGCCCCTATCTTTTTCGCAAGTCCTTTTCGGGTTTTTCCCGGAAAATGTTTGGGGATCTCGGAACCGGCGTTTTTGGGCATGGCTTCGCGGCCTGACCCGGCGGCGTGGGGTCGGACTTT